>JBKBOF010000077.1:0-13671 GCA_046294955.1 Paracoccaceae bacterium | reverse complement strand
GCGCAAACCGGGTGGCATGTGCATGGGCATGATTATGTCATCGTGCCGCTGACCGATGGGACGCTTGGTCTGGAAAACCCCGGTGGGGTTCAGGCGCAAGCGCAGTTGACCCAAGGCGTGCCCTATTCGCGACGTGAAGGGGTGGAACACAATGTCACCAATGCTGGGCCTGCGGACCTTGCGTTTCTAGAGGTCGAAATCGTCAGCGATCATGCGGCGCATCGGCGACGGGACGTGCTGGTGCGGTTCATTGCGGCGTGGAATGCCAGGGATATCGGCGCGCTTATGGCCTGCATGGCGGCAGACTGTGCATTTCACGCATCCGGTGGGCCATCCGCGCAGGGCCGCGTGTATCAGGGGCGCGACGCGGTGCAGGCCGCTTATGCCGCGATCTGCGATCAGTTCCCCGAAGCGGCATGGACCGACGATCACCACGTCGTTCTGGCCGACATCGGCCTGTCCGAGTGGCGATTTGTCGGAACCGACCGCGACGGGCAACGCGTGGACGTACAGGGCTGTGATCTGTTCCGGTTTCACGGCGATCTGATCGCGCTAAAGGATTCCTATCGCAAGGCACGCGCGATCTAGACCGGCAAGGGCAGCCCCAGAAAGCGCTGCATGGATCGGGCGATATCATTGGGCCGATAGCCCCGGCCGATGAAGACAATGATGTTGTCGCTGCGCGTGTCGGCCTGTTCAGGCAGGATTTCGGGCGATTGCACCACTTTGCGCACGGTTTGCAGCAACAGCCGCCCGGCGGGCGTGCGCACCACACCCTTGACCCGCACCAGATCATCGCCACGCGCATGCAAGAGCGCTGACAGCCACAGCGCAAAGGCTGACCAGTCAAGCCCGTCAGGGATCGTGACCTGAGTGGGCTGTATCGGCCCGCGCGTATCGTCTGCCGACAGGGGCGGCAGGTCGGCGGGATGGGCATCTTCGGGTAAAGGCGGCAGACCCACATCCTCGCCCAGAACACTGGCACGGATCCCCGCGTGGCCATTCAGCAGGGCAAGGGTCGCGCGCAACCAGTCCAGGTCGTCTGAAGATGTCGCATCGGTCTTGGTCAGGACCAACGTATCCGCTGCCCCGATCTGACGCCGCCCCAAGGGCTCGGTCGTCAGTTGCGCAAGCGCGTGCAGCGCATCAACCGCAACAATGGTGCCGTCAACCACGATGTGATGCACCAGCACCGGATCGGTCTGGATCGCGGCGACAATCGCGCCGGGGTCGGCCAGACCGCTGGTTTCCAACACCACCCGGTCCAGCCTTGGCTGATCGGCCGACACCCGGCTGCGCTGATCGCACAGAAGGCGCAGGGCCGCGATCAGCGCAGCCCGACCAGTGCAGCAGCAACACCCCCCGGCCAGCAGGGTCAGACCCGATGCCCGCGACAGCAGCGCATCATCAACGGGGACTTCGGCGGCCTCGTTCACGATGACATGCACGCGGTCTCCAAAGGCGCCGGTATGCAACTGGTGACGCAGCCATGTGGTCTTGCCTGACCCAAGATAGCCGCCCAGAACGGTCAGCCGCAGTCGGGTGTCAGGGGTGGCATCAGTCATTAAGATAGCGAGGGTCCAACGGGTCGATGGGACGTCCGGCAAGTCGTTCGGCCTCGACCCACAGATCGGCCATGGTATCGACGATGGTCACGGCCCCCGACAGGGTCGAAAGCTGGATGCCGGGCACTGATCCGTCGTCATGCGCGGTCAGGCCGTAAGGGCGCAGCACGGCGCGCAACACCTGTGCCCGGTGAAATCGCGCCCGCAGACGATCGCCCGGCGTGGTGGTTCCGGCATCTGTCCAGTGACCGGGAGCGGCGGGGTTGCCGCAGGCGTTGCACATCGGGTTGGCCTTTCAGGACTCGGGCGCGCGACCTGATCGCCGCGCGCCCGGATGGGGTCAGATCACCTCGGGGCGGTTGCCGCTGGCAAAGGGATAGCGCTTGCGGAAATCGTTTGCGATATCCTCGAATGTTGCCCATTCAACTCCGGTGTGCTTGTTGATATGTTCGATCAGCCGTTCCAGCATCAGCAGAACCTGCGGGCGGCCCGCCACATCGGGGTGGATGGTAAAGGCAAACACGCCGTAGTCCATTTCGCGATACACCCAATCGAACTGGTCGCGCCACAGTTCTTCGATATCACGCGGGTTCACGAACCCATGGCTGTTGGGGGCTTTTTTCATGAACATCATCGGCGGCAGGTCATCGACATACCAGTTGGCCGCAATATCCACGAGGTCGATCTCGGTGCCGTGCTTCAACGGGTGCATCCAGTCCTTGGCGGATTTGGAATAGTCGATGGTGTTCCAGCTGTCGCCCACGCGCGCATAAAACGGCTGGAAGTCGCGGTAGCCCTGGCTGTGGTCATAGGTGAAGCCGTGCTTCAACAGCAGGGCTGCGGTGGCGTTCGACATCTCCCACCACGGTGCCACATAGCCGCGCGGCTTTGATCCGGTCAGACCCTCGATCAACTCGATCGACTTGACCAGCACATCTTCTTCCTGCGTCGCCGTCATGGCGACGGGGTTTTCGTGCAGATACCCGTGGGCGCCGATCTCGTGGCCATCCTTGACGATCATCTCCATCTCTTTGGGGAATGTCTCAAGGCTGTGGCCGGGGACGAAGAAGCTGGTCTTCAGGTCATACTTCTTGAACAGGCGCAGCAGGCGCGGCACGCCGACTTCGGTGGCAAAGATACCGCGCTGGATGTCGGATGGGCTGTCCCCGCCGCCATAGGATCCGATCCAGCCGGCAACCGAGTCGATGTCGGTGCCAAAGGCGCACATGATTTTCTTAGCCATTTTGTCATTCCTCCTTGTTGGTCTGAGTCCGGGATCAGCCCCGGACGAGAGTCTCGAGTGTCAGTCCGGCCGAAAGCAAAGCCGTGTCGCGACCGTGTGTGGCGCAGATCATCAGACCGGTGGGCATACCGTCCGGATCAGTGCCATTCGGAATCGAAAGGCCGCACCAGTCCAGAAAATTGCCCATGGCGGTGTTGCGCAGGGTCCGAAAATTGTGGCGGAAAAACTCCTCCACATCCGCCTCCAGCGGAGCGATTGGCATGGCGACACTGGGGGTGGTCGGGCAGATCAACAGGCTGGTGCCGATCCGGTCCGCCACCGCCGCGATCAGCCGCGCCCGGTGCGTCAGAAGCCGCGCCAGATCAACCGCCGACATGCGGTCGGCCATGCGGATCCGGCGCACCACACGCGGGTCGATCTGCGCTTCGGCCGGCGTGTTCAGGCGGTCGGCATGGACGATTGCGGCCTCGACCGACGCCAGCGGGCCAAGCGACGACATCACCTCGGCCGTCTCGCGCAATTCGGGCAAGGCGATGCGTCGCAGACGTACGCCCGCCTGCTCCAGCCGCCGCAGGGTTGCGTCAAACGCAATCGCCACCGCCGGGTCCAGATCTTCGAACATCACAGCGTCGGGGATGACACATTCCACCGACGACAGGTCAACCGCCTGTGCCCTTGGGGTGAACAGACCCCGCAAGGCGGCATCGGCCAGCACGCAATCCTCGACCGTGTTGGCAAGGGGCCCCAGCGTGTCGAGCGTGGGCGACAGGGGAAACACGCCGTCAAGCGGGTGACGCCCGGTCGAGGTCTTGTAGCCGACCACGCCGTTGAACGACGCGGGAATACGGATCGAGCCACCTGTATCAGTGCCAACCGACAGCGGCACGATCCCGGCCGCAACCGCCACGCCGCTGCCGGATGATGACCCGCCGGGCGAGCGCGCCACCTTTGGATCGCGCGGATTGCGCGGGGTTCCGTAATGCGGGTTCAGACCGATGCCCGAATAGGCGAATTCGGTCATGTTTACCGCGCCCACCGTCACCAGTCCGGCACGCATCGCGGCCCGCACAAGCGCCGCATCCTGTGCCGCAGGGGCCGCATCGCGCAGTACCCGTGACCCCGCAGTGGTCACGGTGCCTTTCAAGTCGAACAGGTCTTTCCATGCCAGCGGCACGCCGTCCAGCAGGCTTGCCGGATTGCCTGCGCGCAGGCGTTCGCGCGCCGCGCGGGCCTCGGCCATCGCCCGGTCACGCGTCTGACGAATGAAAAGGGCCGGGTCGCCATGCGCGGTGATCCTGTCAAACACCTCATCGACAACATCAACCGGATCGCGATGCCCGTCCCGAAGGGCGCGCGCCAGAGTGCTTGCAGTGGTGACTGTCATGGGTTTTGTCCTATTGCGGGATCAACGTCGCCTCGGACGGATCCCAGGCGACATAGGCGGTGTGTCCGGCGCTCAGGCTGTCACGATATTTTTCGGCATGGCCCTCTAACGAGACGGCCTCGCCATTTGGCAAGGTCAGCCCGATCTGCATGATGTGGCCCACCAGTTGCAGGCGGTTGAGGGTGCAAGGGATGACGTTGTTGCCATAGGTGGCCCGCACCTCGGCTTCGGCCATGGTGCCGGGCAGAACCTGCATGGCCTCGGCCGGCAGAACGATCGATGCGGCTGCGCCCGGCGCAACACCGGCCGGGGGGGCATAGGCACCAAGCGGACCAAAGGCCGTGTCAAGCGTCAGCCTATCTCCGCTGTCTGCACGCACCGTGCCCGAAATCAGCGTGTTCGCCCCGATGAAGCGGGCGACGAAAATGCTTTGTGGCCGGGTGTAAAGTTCGCGCGGCGGACTGATCTGTTCGACGCGGCCAGCGTTCATCACCACGATGCGGTCGGACAGGGCCAATGCCTCTGACTGCGCGTGGGTGACAAAGACAAAGGTGATGCCAAGGTCGCGTTGCAGCAGCTTCAACTCATTCTGGATGCTTTTGCGCAGGTTGGCATCCAGCGCGCCCAAGGGTTCGTCCAGCAACAGGATATCTGGCTCGACCACCAGCGACCGGGCCAGCGCGATGCGCTGGCGCTGACCACCCGACAGGCGCGTGGTGCGGGTATCGGCGACCTCTGTCAGGCCAAGCTTGTCCAGAATCCGGTCCACCTTGCGGTCGGCTTCAGACTTGGGCAGGCCCTTGACCTCCAGCCCGAACATCACGTTCTGGCGCACGGTCATGTGCGGGAAAAGCGCGTAGTTCTGAAAGATCATCGACGTGGGCCGATGTTCCGGAAGCATGTCGTTGATGCGCTTGCCACGGATCATCAGATCGCCCGAGGTGATCGACTCAAAACCCGCAATCATCCGCAGTGTTGTGGTCTTGCCACAGCCCGACGGACCCAGAAATGCGATGAATTCGCCCTTTTCCACATCAAGGTTGAAGTCGATCACAGCGGGCGTGCCGTTGTCATAAACCTTGCCGATATGGGAAAGCGATAGGTCGTAGGCCACGGGCAAGTCCTCGGGGTTCGGATCAGGGGTTAGGTCAGGGCGCGACCGGGGCGCATGGTGCCCCGGTCGCAACAGTGCAGTCAAATCAGGCCGACAGGAATTCGTCCCACTTCTGGATCAGCAGGTCGTATTCATCCGGCCATTGGTGCCAGTAGGCGACGTTGGCCGCACGGGTGGCCAGCGATCCGCCGTCGCGCAGATCGCCTTCCTTGATGCCACGCTCTTCGGCGCCGACCCATGGTGCACCTTCATACCAGAAGGCGTATTTCTCGGGTGCCATGATGCCTTTGACCTTGTCGTTGGGCGAATAGTAGCCCTGTTCCGACACGGCCACCGCCGGACCACCCGACAGCCAGTAATCGGCATAGGCGCTGACGGCATCAAGGTTGGGCGACGATTTCAGCCCCGAAACACCGATAGCCCAGCCGCGATAGCCGTTCTTCATCGTGGCATAGGAACATTGCACGCCCTGCGCCTTGACGGCCATCACGGCCGGCTGCCACGCATCCGCAAGGATCATCTCACCCGAGGCCAGCAGGTTGACGAGCTCGCCGAAGTCACCCCAAAGCGCGCGGAACTGACCCTCTTTCTTTTTGGAAATCAGAAACTTAGCTGCTTCTTCGATAGCTGCTGCATCCGGGTTGCCGGGGTTCGGCACCGCCAGCAAGCCCATTTCGTTCATCGCCATGATGGCTTGACCGAAGGCGATCAGCGGATCGACGTTCAGACCGGTCTTGCCCTTGAATTTGGGGTCGAACAGCGACGACCACATCGACGCCTCTTCGGCGGACACCAGATCAGGCCGGTAGCCGATGGAATCGAAGTTATACACCGTCGGCACCATGTTCAGCGCAGTCTGGCTTTCGTCAGTCCAGATCTGACCCACGATCTGGGCCCGCGGTTCCCATTTGTCAGAGGCTTTCAGAAAGCTTTCACCGATTCCGGTCCAGTTGGTCAGCGATGCGGTTGCGATCGGCGCCACAAGGTTGGTCTGGACGATGGACGGCAGACGTTCGGCGATGACTTCCCAGCAGTCATACGACGTTGTTCCCGACAGCAATTCGGTCTGGGTGTTGGGGAAGATGTCGGCCTTGCCAGACACCGACTTCACGCCCGAGACTGCCTTGAAGTCGTTCAGGATACGCTCTTGCACCGTCACCGACAGACCGACGGTGCGCAGCTCTTGCGAGGCCAGATCTGCGGCAAAGGCTTGTTGCGCGCCAAGGAAGGGCATGCCCCCCGCAGCAAGCGCCACCGATCCTGCAGTTCCCTGCAAGAAGCGGCGGCGGGAAAGGGAATTCATGGTCATTCTCAGTACCTCCAGGTTGCCGTGTTGGTTGTTCTTGATAGGCTTCTTCTTCTTTTTGCCGCCGGGTCAGTAGCGCCCGACAAGCAATCCACCGTCCACGACCACGACCTGACCGGTCATGTATCGGGCAGCGTTGGATGCAAGGAACAGGATCACGTCCGCGATGTCTTCGGGTTCGCCGATGCGCCCCATAGGAATGAAATCACCCGCCTTTTCCGCGCCTTCTGGCCCCAGCGAGTTTTCGCGTGACAAAAGTTGCGCAGTGCGGATGTAGCCAGGTGCCACGCCGTTCACGCGGATGCCGTCTCGCGCCAGTTCAACCGCAAGGCCACGCACCAGACCGACGACCCCGGCCTTTGCGGCGGAATAATGCACATGCTCATCCCAGCCATAAGCCACACCCATGATCGACGACAGCGCGATGATCGCGCCTTTCTTGCGGGCCTTCATGCCGGGCAATGCCGGACGGATCACACGAAATATCCCCTTCAGGTCGATGTCGAAGGTGTGGTCCCATTTTTCATCCGTCATCACAGGCAAGGGCACCTTGTGAGCGATGCCAGCATTGGCGACGATCACATCAATGCCGCCCCGCGCGGCCTCGATCTGCGCCACCAGCGCATCGGCGGCGTCGGTCGAGCGCACGTCCAGCGTGTGAAATTCGGCGCTGCCGCCAGCAGCTAGAATGTGGGCCACGACCGCGCGGCCTTCGGCGTCCAGCACATCGGTCACGACGACATGGTGGCCTGCCCCGGCAAATGCCAACGCTGCCGCGCGCCCAATGCCGATGCCTGCGCCAGTGATCAGAACGGTGTCGGTCATAGCATCACATCTCCGGAATTCGGGCCCAGCGTCTGGCCGACGAACAGCGACGCGGCGGGCGAACAAAGAAAGGCCACGGTCGCGGCGACCTCATCGGGTTCGCCAAACCGCCCAAGCGGAAGCTCGGCGGCCTTGGCGCGCTGCCAGTCTTCGGACAGGCTGCGCACCAGCGGCGTGTTGATCGGGCCGGGGGCGACGGCATTGACCCGCACGCCCTGCGCCGACACTTCGCGCGCCAATGCCTTCGTCAGCCCGATGATCCCTGCTTTGGCGGCTGAGTAGTGCACCAGTTCGACCCCGCCGATCTGGCCCAGTTGGGATGCGACATTGACGATCACGCCCGACCCGCGCGTCAGCATGCCACCCAGAACGGCATGGGTCGCAAGAAAGGTTCCACGCAGATGCACCGCGATCATCCGGTCGAAATCGGCGGGAGTCAGGTCCAGAAACCGGCCCTGATGCACATGGCCTGCGTTGTTGATCAGATGCGTCACTGGACCAAAGGCAGCCTCTGCGGCCGCAACCATCGCGGTGACATCTGCCTCGACTGACACGTCGCCGCCGACGGCGCGGGCCTTTGGGCCGATTTCGTCTGCGACCGCTTTGGCCGCGTCCACACGGAAGTCGTTGACCACAACGTTGTAGCCATCCGCTGCCAGACGTTCGGCAATCGCGCGGCCAATGCCCGAACCAGCCCCGGTGACAAGTGCGGTTGTCATCCGATGTCCTCCTGCATGGCCAACTTGCGGGCACGACGGACTGACATCGCCATCAGAAAGCCATAAACCGACAGAAGCGAGAACGAGAACAGGGTGGTCAGCACCCCGAAGGCAAAGATGTTGGGGTGTATCTCCACCGAGAAGGTGCCGTAGATCGCCAGCGGCAGGGTCTGGTCGCGACCCGAGGCAAAAAGGGTCCGCGGGAATTCATCGAAGCTGAGCGTAAAGGCGAACAGCATCGCCGACAGAACGCCCGGAAAAATCAGCGGAAAGGTGACCTTGCGGAACGTGGTCCACGGGTCCACACCCAATGACCACGCTGCCTCTTCCACCGATGCGTCAAAGCGATTCAGGATCGCAAGCATCACCAGAAAGGCAAAGGGGTAGGTGTAGGCGACGTGGGTTGCAAAAGCGGTTGTGTACCAATGCCGTTCGATCCCGATCACGTTGTTGGCCAAAAGCGAGGTGCCAAGTCCGGTCAAAACGCCCGGCACCATCATGCCCAGCACGATCAGGTAGAACACAAAGGTCGATCCCCGGAACTTGCGTCGGAACGCCTGCGCCGACATCACACCCAGAACCGTGGACACCACCATGGTCATGAAGGCCAGCACCAGCGACCGGATCAGTGCCTCGCCAAACGGCAGGGGTGCGATGCGCGATGGCGGCGTCAGGCCAAAGATATGGCGATACCAGTAGGTGGACCATTCGATGATCGGAAACTGCGGCCCGCCCTCGGGCCCTTGCTGGAACGAGATGATCGCAAGAACCACGAAGGGGCCATAGAGGAACAGGATGAACAGGCCGACATAGACAGCAAGGATCGGTTTGAGGAGGCGTGATTCCATGGCCTACAACTCCCGCTTCAGATCAACGATGCGCAAGAAGCCTGCAATCACGATGCCCATGACCACCGTCAGGATCACCCCCACGACCGACGCCATCGCCCATTTCAGCGACCCGACCTGTGTCACGATGATATTGCCCAAAAGGTTGACCTTTCGGCCCGACAGTGCGCCGGAGGTTGCGAATTCGCCCAACACCATGACCGACACGAAGATCGCGCCGACCACCACACCGGGCAGCGACAGCGGGAAGATGATCTTCCAGAAGATCCGGCCGAAGCCTGCGCCCAGATCACGCGCGGCCTCGATGATGTTGCGGTCGATCCGCGCCAGCATGAAGGCGATGGGGCCGACCATGAACACGCAATAAATCTGGGTCATCCCGATGATCACCGACAATTCGGTGAACAGCAAAACTTCGATCGGTTGCTGGATGATCCCAAGTTTCAGCAAGATGATGTTGATCGCGCCTTCCTTGCCCAGCATCGGCCGCCAAGCCAGAACGCGAATCAGGAACGAGGTCCAGAACGGGATCACGCAGATCACCAGAAGCACTGTCGAAAGGGTCTTGCTCTTGATCAACAGCCCCACGAACAGGGCGGTCGGGTAGCCCACAAGAAATGTGGTGGCCAGAACGATCAGCCAGATGCGGATCGTCGTCCATAGCGACCCTGTGTAGGTGTCGGATGCAAAGAACTGTTTCCAGCTTGCCAGTGTCGGTTCGGATGAAATCGTGAACGTGGTCTGGGTCCAGAACGACACATAGACAATCATCAGGATCGGCACGACCAGAAACAGGGTCATCCAGACGATGCCGGGGGCCAGCAGCCAACGTGTGGTGGAATTTTGCCGCTGTTGTTGGGTGACGGTGTCTGACATCACGCTGCCTCACGGCCAAAGACGATGGCCTTTTCTGGGTTCCACGTCAGCAGATAGTCCTGCTTGGGTTCAAAGGTGTCGGGTGCGCCAAGGCTCAGATGATGTTCCATCTCGATCAGATGGCCGTCGCTGGACTCGAAAAAATTCATGATCGACGACCCAAGATATTCAGAGGCGATGAAGGTGGCCTTCAACGACGGGCCTTCGGGCTTGGCCGACAGGGGCAGGGCACGGAGCCGGTCATAGCGGATGGCATAGATATCGCGATCCGCGCGCCGGGCATTGGCAGCCGGTGCCGCACCGAAGATTCCGGTGAACGTGCCACCCGACAGCGTGCCGTCGAAAAGATTGAAACGGTTCAGGAAATGCGCCACATCTGGCGAGGCGGGGGAATCATAGATCTGTTCCGACGTGCCGCTTTGGATGATGCGGCCCCGGTCAAGAACCACGACCCGGTCGCCCATGGCAAGAGCTTCAGTTTCGCTGCCGGTCACATGCACAAAGGTAACGCCCAGCCGTTCCCGGATCGCACGCAACTCGTTGCGCATCCTGCCGCGCAGGTTGGCGTCCAGCGCGCCCAAGGGTTCGTCCAGCAACACCAGTTTCGGCTGCATCGTCAATGTGCGCGCCAAAGCGACCCGCTGACGTTGACCGCCCGAGATCTGGTCAACGCCACGATCCTCGAGTCCGGCCAAGCCCACCATTTCGATCATCTCGCGGCTGCGCTGGTCGATCTGGTCTTTTGACAGCCCATGTTTGCCGTGGGTCAGGCCGAAACCCACGTTCTGCAAGACGGTCAGATGGGGGAACAGGGCAAAGTTCTGAAACACAAACCCGATGCCGCGCTGATGGGCCGGTATATTGGTTATGTCGCGGCCCTGAAAGAACACGCGGCCCGCTTCGGGCGCCTCGAAGCCCGCAATCACCCGCAGCAAGGTGGTCTTGCCAGAGCCCGAGGGACCGAGGAACGAAATGTATTCGTTCTCGCCCGCCGACAGCGAGGCATTGTCCAAAGCCACAAGGTCGCCGTAGCGCTTTGTCACCCCATCAAGTCGAAAGACCGCCGTTTCCACCGTCACCTCGTTTGCAAACAGGCCACCGCGCAGTGCGGCCCGTGTTTCAGGTACAGCGCGGCGGTCCAAAGGTTCGAACGCCGCAGTGGTCGCACATAAACTGTATTTCGTATGAAATAACGATTTAAACAACCTGTCAACATTTAATGAAATTTCTTAAACGCTCAAAAATAAGCAAGTAACCAGAAGTAAGTTGAAAAAAATAACCAATTGGCCGAAAATCGCTACTGTTTAATAATGAACAAATAATGCGATATTCATTTTATGAGGGACTGAGATATGGCGCGAAGGGACCGGTTTCGTTGATAACCGCGACTATTTTCATGCGCGCCAAATAGCGGCGCTCGACGATTGACAGATGATCACGCAGGTATTCTGCTGCGGAATCAATGGGATGACGCGCGATCAGATCGAACAGCGTGTGATACTGTTCAATCGTGGTGTCGTCGCGCGGCAATCCCAATGCAATCAGAGCGCGATCAACCGCCGACAACAGCAGACTGTTTGACCGGATCAAGTCCACCAATGTCGTGTTCGGTGCCTGCGCGATACAAAATTCCAAAAGCGCATCCGCCAGAAATTCGGACGTGACACTCGGGTCAGATCCGATGCGGCCAAGAACTGCCTCGACCTCGCCGTAGCGGATATGGGGCGCGGCAAGGCGTAAAGCTGCCGGTTCGACGATGCTGCGCAGCTGAAATTTCTCGCGCACGGTGCGGGCTGTCAGGGGACCGGCGATCCAGTGCGAGCTGGCGCTCTTTCGAATCAGTCCGCGTTCCTGCAAACGGGCCAGCACATCGCGCACCACAGTACGACTGACGCCCAGATAGTCAGCCAGTTCGGTTTCGACGATGCGGAATTCTCCGAAGATCTGGCACGACGCCACCTGTTCTTCAACCTGATCATAGACATGACGCCATGTGCCGCGGGTTTGCAGCGCGTCATCGACCTCAGCCGGGATATCCAGTGCCAGATCACGGATGTCGCGGCGCAGGGGCACGACACTGCGCAGACCGTTCCCCACCAGATAGCCGCGCCCGTCAAAGCGGTGAATCAAGGTTTCGTCCAGCAATTGCCGCAAGGCGGATTGGACCGGCACCCGGCTGGTCTGCATCACGGCGGCAATCGGCCCTTCCAGCAGCACAAAACCTTCGGGCAGGGTGCCGTTGCGTATATTGGTGCGCAAAACGCGGGTGATCAGTTCATAGCGCGGTTCCTGCGCCAGCGGATTGGCAGACCGGATCATGCGGCAACCCCTTCCCGGACGCGGCGGATAAAGCGATCCCAACCGCGGGCGGCATAGTTGTATTCGTCCATGACCGTGTTCCAGATGGCAATGCGACGGGTGCGGTCCTGATACGGACCGCCTGCGCGGCGCGATCCGGCCTTCACCACGATGTCGCCGAACGGACCGCTCAGGTCACGCTTGGCGGCTGCGCCGTCATACCAATAGGCCCATTCATCCGGGGCAAGGTGATCCTTGATCCGCTCCGGGTTCGAGATGTAATAGCCTTGCCGCGCCATCACCGCGCCGGCAAATCCCGACAGCCACCAATTCAGATAGTCATAAGCCATATCCAGGCCCGCGCCGCGCAGATGACGCGACAGGCTGGCCCCGCCATGCCATGCGCGATAGCCCTCGACAGGGGCGGATTCGACGAAATGGCCATGACCCGCGCCCAGTTTGCCATAGACCGGTGACCACATGCTTTGCACCGCGACAGCACCGGTACGGATCATATTGGCAGCGGCGTCGCCATCGCGCCACGCGCCGCAGAAATAGCCCTGTGCGCGGCGGTCTTCGAGCAGCGCCATCAGCGCATTGATCTCTTCGATGGTCATGTTGCTGATATCGGCAAATTCCAGCTCGCCCGAAGCCTCGGCGGCAAGGGCCGCATCGAACAACCCGATCGCGGGTTCATCCATCAGCGCGATCCGGCCTTTCGCGCGCCGGTCCAGCAGCCATGACCAGCTTGGGCGTACATCCGGCCCGGTGCCGAACACCCGCGCGTCATAGCCAAAGCTGTCCATGTTGTGGACGGTGGGCAGCATCGAGATATGACGGGATGGTTTTGGCCCCAGAAAGCCACCCGGCTGGACATACAGTTTCTTGACCGGGGCATCGCCGTGGCCGCGCCAGGCGTATTTGCTGATACCACCCTCTTTTGCCAAGGTGCTGATGCTGCCCCAGTCGCGGATGCGACTGATGTCGATCGGCTGCAACGCCCCCCAGAACCAAACGATATCCAGATTGTGAAAGCACTGCTCATAGACATCATAGCCGTCCGGGTCCATCGCCGCCCGGCTTTGGCAGGTCGGAAATTCCAGCAGTTCGAAATCCACCTTGAAGCCCAGATCGGCCTCGGCCCGGTCGCGCACCGGATCAAGCAGGGTGATCGACGTGCCCCGCACGCGCAGCCTTCGCTTGTGCACGACCGGCGGGGCAGGGAAAGTTTGGGGCGATACACTGTCCATCAGCGGTGGTCTTTCCATGGGGCGCGGGCGATTGGGCCGCCCGCGCGTATGTTCACAGCGCTGCCGTCAGCATAACGCGGTTTCGATGGCGGCAAGAACGGCTTTTCGGTCCCGCCGCGCCGCAAGGGCCTGTTCCATGGTGACTTTGACAAAGCGCGTCGCCGTATGCGGCTGCAACTGACCGATCAGATCCATATCGGCGGATACCACGGTGCCGACCATGAAGTAGCCGCCGCCAGACAC
>JBKBOF010000076.1:0-13676 GCA_046294955.1 Paracoccaceae bacterium | reverse complement strand
GAACAGAGCGCAGGACTGGACTGGCGCGACGGCGTGATCCCCGTCTCGCGTCGCTTCGATGACCCATATTTTTCGTTGAATGACGGTCTGGCAGAAACGCGGCATGTGTTTCTGGACGGAAATGGGCTTCCCGACCGGTTGCACGACGGGTTCCGCATTGCGGAACTGGGTTTTGGCACCGGATTGAACATGCTTGCCGTGCTGATCGCGTGGGCCGGAACTGGCCGCGCCGGACGGATCAGCTTTACAAGCTTCGAAGCCTTTCCCCTGTCCGCAACCGACATTACCCGCGCTCTTGCACATTTCCCCGAGGCCGCTTTTGTGGCGGAGCCGTTTCTGACAGCATGGGCGCAGGGCTGCCGCACGATGGCCCTGCCGGGGCTGGATCTGACGGTTGTCGAAGGCGACGCCCGCAGCACGCTGCCTGCATGGCAGGGACAGGCCGATGCGTGGTTTCTGGACGGGTTTTCCCCAGCCAAGAACCCTGAACTCTGGTCGCCCGAACTGATGGCGTCCGTTGCCGCCCACACCGTACCGGGTGGCACATTCGCCACCTACACGGCCGCCGGCCATGTGCGCAGGGCCCTTGGAGATGCCGGCTTTGCCGTCACCCGCCAACCGGGGCACGGCCGGAAACGACACATGACCACAGGCCGGATATGAGTAAAAATCCAAAGCGGGGCATCTGGCTGATGATCTCCGTAGTGGCATCACTTGCCACTCTGGATGGGTTTTCGCGCGATCTTGCGGGCGAAAGCAGCACGCTGCTGGTGGTTATGGTCCTCTCCTGCTCCGTTTCGGGCTTTGTGCTGCTTCTGGCCCTGCTGCGTCCCAAGGCTCTGCAAGCCGCCGTGTCTTTGAACCGGACGGGAGTGCACGCCATGCGGGGCCTGACGCTGTTCGGGGCAATCTGTGTGATCGTTTGGGGATACGCACGTCCCGGTCTGACCATCCATCGCCAAAGGCTTGATACGCTTGTCGCCTTGGGGGCCGCAATTATCGGGACCGCAGGACTTCATGCCCTGACGCTGCAACGGAGCCGCACCGCATGAGCGTGACACAGAACACCCGGCTGGGCATCTGGCTGATGATAGCCACCACCTTTGTCTTTGCCATTCAGGACGGACTGTCGCGCCATTTGGCGGGCACCTACAATGTCTGGATGGTCGTGATGCTGCGCTATTGGTTTTTTGCGGCTTTTGCGACGGCCATGGCCGCGAGGGCGCCGGGTGGGTTGCGGGCGGCCGTTCACTCCAATCTTCCAAAGGTGCAGATGTTTCGCGGTGTCCTGCTGGCGCTTGAAATCTGTGTGATGGTGATCGGCTTTGTTGCCCTTGGCCTTGTCGAAAGCCATGCAGTGTTCGCGACCTATCCGTTGCTGATCGCCGCACTTTCAGGGCCGGTTCTGGGCGAAAAGGTGGGCTGGCGACGCTGGGTGGCCATTGGCATCGGTTTTGTCGGCGTCGTGATCATTCTGTCGCCAGGAAGCAATGTGTTTTCAGTCAAAGCACTGATCCCGCTGGCCGCTGCCACGATGTTTGCGCTGTACGGCTTGCTGACCCGGTATGTCGGACGCGTGGACGCGGCCACCGTATCCTTCTTCTGGACCGGGGTTGGTGGCGCGGTGGTGATGACCGCCATCGGCATCTGGCACTGGGAACCGATGACCGCGTCCGACTGGGGGTTCATGGCGATGCTGTGCTGTACGGCGGCCCTGTCGCATTGGCTGCTGATCCGCGCCTATGAGGTCGCTGAAGCCTCAGCCATTCAGCCCTTTGCCTATTTGCAACTGGTCTGGGCATCCGGCATCGGCCTGTGGATCTTTGGCGAGACTCTGCGCACCAATGTCGCCATCGGTGCGGCGGTTGTGGTTGCCGCCGGTCTGTTCACACTTTGGCGCCAGCGGGTCAAATCCAAGGCAACATAGCCAGCGGGGCGGCTGACCTGCGGGCCTTGATCAACCCCGCAGCTCTGAAGTCACTTTTACCGGACCGGCGCTGCCGCGCAATTTGGCGCGATACAGGATAACGCCTTCGACAACGCGCATCACGTAGGTCCGGGTTTCGGCAAAGGGAATGGATTCGACCCAATCCACCACATCGACCGTCGGGCTGCGCGGATCCCCGTATTCGGCGATCCAGCGTCGTGGTCGTCCGGGGCCGGCGTTGTACCCGGATGCGACCAGCGCGATTGACGGGCCAAATTCGGCCACCAGTTCCGCAAGATAGGCGCTTCCCAGTTTGGCATTATATCCCGGATCGGTGGTCAACCGGGCAGGCTCGTATGGCAAGGACAGCTTTGAGGCCATCATCTTGGCGGTGCCGGGCAAAAGCTGCATCAACCCGCGCGCATCGGCGCTGGACCGCGCAGACGGCTCAAATTCGCTTTCGCGCCGGGCGATGGCCAACGAAAAGGCGCGGCTGACCGAAAGTCCGTCCGGCACCAGATCGGTGACAGGATAATAGGCGCGCGGCAGAATAACCCCCCGCTCGGCTGCTGATTTGCCGACCAGCACGGCAATATGCGGCTCGTTCAAGGCCAAGGCCATATCGCCCAACTGATCAAGTGCCGCTGCGTCGAGCCGTTCAGCCAGATGCAACCAGAAACGCTTGGCAAGATTGCGATCCCCTGCTTGCAAGGCCAAAAGCGCCGCCTGATGCACCGAAGATTTCGTCCACGCCGCCTGCCGCCAATCCGTCGGCCGCTTGGCGTTCAGCAGCGAGGCATCCAGCGTTTGGCCCAACTTTTCAGCCGCCAGCAAGCCATAGTACGCGGTTTGGTGTCGCGCCGCCGCTTGATAGGCCGTCTTGGCAGCATCTTTGACCCCCGCCGCCTCGTACGCGCGCCCCTGCCAATACAATGCCCGCGACAGTGAAATCGGCGTCGCCACCCCGGCTTGCAAATGGCGGAAATGCTCCAATGCACGGGACGGGTCGTTCAGACGCCGCAGCGCGATAAAGCCCGAAAGGAATTCAAGATCAGCATAGCCGCTGCCCGATTTCAGATGATGGTTGGACGCAACACGATACGCCTCTTGCGGGCGGTTCTGCCGCAACAGCCATCGGGTCAGGATCGCCCGGCGTTCGGCCCAAGGCTGCGGGTCGCCCAGACTGGCCGCTGTTGCACTGCGCTGCAGGATCAGGGGTAAGGCTTCATCATACAGATCCTGTTTCATCCGCCAGATGAAACGGTCATACGCCAAGCCCGGATCGGCGGCGCGCGACGCTGGCACGGCGTTGACCAATGCCGTGACACCGGGTTCGCCCGCCTGCAAGGCCAGTCTCGCCCGCGCGACCGCCTGCCAATCGTTGGTCAGACGGGGCAGCATCCGCTGCGCCTCGCCCCGTCGTCCCTGCCACAGCGCGCGATCCAGCCGCAATTCATGCACCAGGGCCACCGACTTGGGCGCAAGCGACAACAAAGCCGCTTCATCTTCGGCCGACAGGGTCAGATCAGACCACGCGCGCATGGCGGCATCTTCGGCCTCGTCCGCGCGGCCTGTGGCCTGAAGCGCGCGGACAAATGCGACCGCACCTTCGCCAGTCTGCGGTGCATTTCCGGCGAAATAGGCGATCACCCGATCCGGCGTGCTGGATCGGGCCACCGCCGTCTCACCTTTCTGGCGCAAGAATGGCAGCCCCGGCCAGTCGGCACGGCGCTTCAGGAAGTCCTCGTAGTCGCCCAGCAAACCATCGCCTGCGCGGAGCCTGCTCCACAACACAAGGTCGCGCCCGACATCGCGCGGCGCGACGGCCAGTGCGCCGTTCCAATCCTTGCCAGCGATCAGTTGCAATGCCGTGCGCATTGCCTGCGCTTCATCTGCGCGGGCTGGGCCTGTGAGGGCGACTACAACCGCTATAGGGGCCACAAGCCCCGCAAACCTGCTTTTTGTTCTTCTGCTCATGGCTGAATTTTGCCTCAAGTCGAAAGCGACAACAACCCACGATCCTGTCAATGCGCCCTCGTGCGTGTCCTGCAAAGGCCGCGCTTGGCAATTCAGCGCGCCCCGGATAATCAAGGCGGGATTTTAAGACAAAGCGACTCGATCCAAACCCGTCGCAGCAACAGGAGAAAGCGTGCCATGATCAAAGGGTCCATTCCCGCACTGGTTACGCCGTTCAAGAACGGCGAACTCGATCTGGACACGCTGAAGGCGCTGGTGGACTGGCAAATCGCGGAAGGGTCGCACGGGCTTGTGCCGGTGGGCACAACGGGGGAAAGCCCGACGCTCAGCCATGAAGAACACGAAGCGATGATTGAAGCCGTAGTCAGGTTCGCCGATGGACGTGTGCCTGTGATCGCGGGTGCGGGATCAAACAACACCCTGGAAGGCATCCGCCTGATCCAGCATGCAGAACGCGTGGGGGCGACTGCTGCCCTGGTCGTCACGCCCTATTACAACAAGCCGACACAGGCTGGCCTGATCGCGCACTTCACCGCGCTGCACGATTGCTGCACTCTGCCGATCATCATCTACAACATCCCTGGCCGGTCAGTGGTGGACATGTCACCCGAAACCATGGGCACCCTGTCGCACCTGCCCCGCATCATCGGGGTGAAGGACGCCACCGGCAAGATCGAGCGTGTGTCCATGCAACGCGAAACCTGCGGCACAGCGTTCATCCAGTTGTCGGGCGAAGATGCCACCGCCTTGGGGTTCAACGCCCATGGCGGAACCGGGTGTATCAGCGTGACAGCCAACGTCGCACCGCGCCTGTGTGCGGAATTCCAGAATGCGACCCTTGCCGGCGACTATCGGACCGCTCTTCAGATTCAGGATCGTCTGATGCCGCTGCACGAAGCGATCTTTATCGAACCCGGTCTGGCAGGCGCCAAATACGGCCTGTCGCTGCTTGGGCGCTGTTCGGAAGATGTCCGTCTGCCCTTGCTCGGTCTGACCGACGGCACCAAGGCCAGGATCAAGGCCGCGATGCGTCACGCCGGCTTGATTGACTGACCAAGACAAATAGCGGCCACAAGACCGCGAAGCGTTCGTGGCGGACGGGCGTTAAACGGAAATTTTCCCGTCTTGGCAGGCACGTCATGTTTCAGAACGACAATTTTCGCGGTGCTGCCTTCATGTCCCTGTCGATGGCGGGGTTCGCATTGGAAGACGTTCTGTTCAAGGCCACCGCCCGGATCATGCCGATGGGTCAGGCGGTTCTGATCGTCGGCCTTTGCGGCATGGTGGTGTTTGCCGTGATGGCCCGCCGCAAATCCGAGCCGGTGTTTCACCCCGCCCTGCGGTCGCGCGGGTTGCTGATCCGGTCAGGGTTCGAAGTGTCGGGGCGCTTGTTCTATGCCCTTGCGATTGCGCTAACGCCGCTGTCCACAACATCTGCGATCCTTCAGGCATCTCCCCTTGTAGTCGTGGGTGGGGCGGCGCTGCTGTTCCATGAGCGGGTCGGCTGGCGGCGATGGGGTGCGGTGGCGGTGGGATTTGTCGGCGTGCTGATCATCCTGCGTCCGGGGCTTGAGGGGTTTTCCGCCCTGTCGCTGTTGGCCGTAGCCGGGATGCTGGGCTTTGCCGGACGCGATCTGGCAACGCGGGCCGCCCCAAAGGTCATGTCCAATCGGCAGTTGGGCGTGGCCGGTTTTGCCATGCTTGCCTTGGCGGGGGCGATCATCCTTGGCTTTACCGGTGGCGCCCTGATCCCGGATGCGCAGGGCATGGCACTTTTGGCTGGCACAGCAACATTTGCCGTTTTGGGGTATCATGCGCTGACCGCGGCCATGCGGACGGGAGAGATCGGGTTTGTGACCCCATTCCGCTATACGCGGCTGGTTTTTGCCATGATACTGGCTGTGACATTGTTTGGCGAGCGTCCGGATCTGGCCACATTGGTCGGGTCGGCGCTGATTGTCGGATCGGGGATCTACACTTTGGTTCGGGGAAACCGGCTGTCGCGAATCGTTCGCTCCGCGTCACGACCCTGACAAACAGGGCTAACAAATCCTTGCGGTCTTGGCCGTCCAGAAACCACTGTGCAACTCTTTCCGATGGTGTTTCCCTGACAGAAACTTTGCCGCGTGATGAACGCGGCTATGTCGAAAATTCGGCAAAATCCGGGTGCTTCTTGGGCGCATGGCCAACGCGGCCGCCACAGTCGTAAACAAACCCAACGGAGGATGCCATGTTCCTGAAAGATTTCACCCGCACCGCAACGCCCGGCGCATTCACCGCCATCACCCCTGCCCCAGCTGCAACCGGCCTGACCAGCGACACTTTGGTGGAAACCACCCAAGGCTGGTGCAAGGCGTCAGATTTGCGGATCGGCCAACGGGTGCACACACTCGACGGTGGGGCCGCGATGATCCTTGGGCTTGACCGCCGGCCGGTGACAGATTTGCCCGGCGTCCTTCTTCCCGGAGGACTGGCGGACACCTGCAGCGACCTGATCCTGCCCCGCGACCAATATCTTTTGACCGATACGCTGCAAGACCCCCACCTGCCCGATCTGGATATGGTGCTGATCCCCGCAACGGCTTGGGCCAGTCAGCCCTGCGTGGCCAATGTGCGGATCACGAGCGAGTTGGTTACCCCGATGTTTGCAGACGAAGAAATCATCTGGGCCAATTCCGGTGCGCTGCTGCATTGCCCCTCAATCACCACCGGCGCAGGCCGACTGCCGCTGGACGGATTTTTCATGGCTCTGCCCGATGCAGATGCGCGCGCCCTTCTGACCCGCCGTCTGGCCAAGTTGCGGGCATGACTGGCAGCCGCCAGCACCAGTTTGCGCAAAGCACAGGCCAGCCAGCATCTGGACTCGTGACCGCCGCGCGCTTATGTCAGGCCCATGGCCAAGATCTCTGATCCGAATTCCAAACTGATTGCCGAAAACCGCCGCGCCCGGTTCGATTTCCACATCGAATCCGACCTTGAGGCCGGGATAATCCTGCAAGGGTCCGAGGTGAAGTCGCTGCGCAAGGGCGGGTCGAACATCGCCGACAGCTATGCATCGGTCGAGGGGGGTGAGCTGTGGCTGATCAACGGCTACATTGCACCGTACACCCAGTCGAACCACTGGGATTCGCACGACGAGCGGCGACGCCGCAAGCTTCTGGTGTCGAAACGGGAATTGTCACGGCTTTGGAATGCCACCGCCCGCGAAGGCATGACGATCGTGCCGATCAAGATGTATTTCAATGACCGTGGTATCGTCAAACTGAAACTGGGTGTCGCCAAAGGGAAGAAGCTGGCTGACAAACGCGAAACCAGCGCCAAACGGGACTGGGATCGTCAGAAGGCCCGGATCATGAAGCAAAACGCGCGCGATTGACGATACGATCTGTCGCGGCTATCTCGTGCACTCTTGCTCTGTGCCCATCTGCCGATATATGCGATTTTTGACCCGCGCGGAGCATGGCCCATGACAACCCTTGTGACCCCCTCGCCTATCGACGACCCCAAAACGTTGGTTTCAACCGATTGGCTGGCCGTCCACCTGAAGGATCCGGATCTTCGGGTGCTGGACGCATCGTGGTACATGCCGGATTCAGGCCGTAACGCCAAGGCCGAGTATGACGCCGCACATATCCCCGGTGCCCGCTACTTTGATATCGACGACATCAGCGATCAGCGGTCAAACCTGCCGCATATGGTGCCGCCGGTTGAAAAATTCATGAGCCGGATGCGCGCAATGGGCGTGGGCGATGGACATCAGATTGTGGTCTATGACGGATCGGGGCTGTTCTCGGCGGCGCGGGTCTGGTGGACCTTCCGCCTGATGGGCAAGATGGATGTCGCCGTGCTGGACGGTGGTTTCCCGAAATGGCAGGCCGAGGGCCGCGAGATCGAAGATTTGCCACCGGTGGTGAAAGACCGCCACATGACCGTCAGCCGCCAGAACCATCTGGTCAAAGATGTGACGCAAGTGGCCCATGCTGCAAAACTGGGGCAAGCCGAAATCATCGACGCCCGCGCCACCGGCCGGTTCAAGGGAGAGGTCGCAGAACCGCGCCCCGGCCTGCGGTCAGGCCATATTCCTGGGTCAAGGAATGTGCCCTTTGGCACTGTTTTGAATTCCGACGGCACCCTGAAGCCCGCGACCGAGTTGAAAGCCGTTTTCGAAGCGGCCGGGGTGGACCTGTCCAAGCCAGCGATCACCTCTTGCGGGTCGGGCGTGACAGCGGCAATCCTGTCACTGGCGCTCGAACGCATCGGCCACCGCAACCATGCCGTTTACGATGGATCATGGTCTGAATGGGGCATGTACGACGACCTTGCCGTGGCCAAAGGATAGATCCATGCTTGAAACCCTGAACCCGCAACCGCAGGACAAGATCCTGCAGCTCATCGCCATGTTCCGGGATGACCCGCGGACCGACAAGATCGACCTTGGCGTGGGTGTTTACAAGGATGCGTCGGGCCTGACGCCGGTGATGCGGGCGGTCAAGGCGGCCGAAAAGACGCTGTGGGAAACCGAAACCACGAAAACCTATACCGCTCTGGCTGGCGAACCTGCCTTTAACGCGGCGATGGTGGACATGATCCTTGGCGCAGGGTTTGCCGATCGCGCGGCCAGCATCTCGACTCCCGGCGGCACCGGGGCCATCCGTCAGGCGCTGGAACTGATCCGGATGGCGTCACCGAGCGCCACTGTGTGGCTTTCGAACCCGACATGGCCGAACCATCCGTCGATCATCCGGTTCCTTGGCATGAAGATGGCCGAGTATTGCTATTTCGACGCCGACACGCGTGGCGTCGATTTCGCAGGCGTGCTGGACGATCTGGGCCGGGTCGCCAAAGGCGATGTGGTGCTGCTGCACGGGTGCTGCCACAACCCAACCGGGGCGAACTTCACCGCTGAACAATGGGCACAGGTTGCTGATGTGCTAGAGGCGCGCGGTGCCATTCCGTTCATCGACCTGGCCTACCAAGGCTTTGGTGACGGGCTTGAGGAAGATGCCGCCGCCACGCGGATGATCGCCGCACGGTTCCCGGAAGTGCTTATTGCGGCGTCTTGCAGCAAGAATTTCGGCATTTACCGCGAACGCACAGGCATTTTGATCGCGTTGACCGACCCTGCGCGCAAGGCCGTGGTGCAGGGCAATCTGAACTTCCTCAACCGCCAGAATTTCAGCTTCCCACCCGACCATGGCGCGCGTCTGGTGACGATGATCCTTGGCGATGCGTCCCTGACGGCGGACTGGAAAGCCGAGTTGGAAGACGTGCGCCGGAACATGCTGACCCTGCGCAAGACGCTTGCGGACGCGTTGCGCAAGGCCACGAATTCGGACCGCTTTGATTTTGTCGCCGATCACCGGGGCATGTTCAGCCGCCTTGGCCTGTCGGAAGCACAGGTCAACACCCTGCGCGACACGCACGGTATCTACATGGTGGGCGACAGCCGGATCAACATTGCCGGACTGAATGCGCGCACCGTGCCGATCCTTGCTGCGGCCATTGCAACGGTCGGTGGCTGATCCGGCACAATGGTGGATGGGCTGCGCTTGTGCCGCAGCCCTTTCACTTTGCCCTGCCGTGTCGGCCATGGCACAGGCCATGCCAGATGCCGTGGGGCGCATCGTGCCAGCATCCACAGAGACACTCGCCCCCGGTGCCGCCCTCTGCACCGGCGTGCTGATCGCGTCAGATCTGGTTCTGACAGCAGGGCATTGTTTACCCAAAGTATCGGCAGACAAGGCGCCGACCTGGCATTTTCAGCCGGGGTTTGGCCGGCCGGGTGCACCACCCGGCGGGACAGGCAAGATCATTCTGCGCCCTGCCCTTCGCCCCCTTGGCCAAACAGGTCT
Source organism: Paracoccaceae bacterium (assembly GCA_046294955.1). Classification (GTDB taxonomy): domain Bacteria; phylum Pseudomonadota; class Alphaproteobacteria; order Rhodobacterales; family Rhodobacteraceae; genus Pseudotabrizicola. The sequence goes on along the minus strand of JBKBOF010000076.1, from coordinate 3,920 downwards.
GGACAATGATCTGGCGATCTTGCAGTTGGACACGCCCTTGCCGGCAGAAGACGTGCTGCCTTTGCCTTTGCATGACGGGCCGTTGCCGTCTGACGCGATCTTCTGGGGCTATCGACGCAGTGCCCCGGGTACGCTTCCCGACGCCCGCCCGTGTCGCAACCTTGCAGGTTGGCCGGCCTCTGCCGCAGTGGTGCTTGCGTTCGATTGCGCCGTGGAAAGCGGCAATTCTGGCGGCCCACTTCTGATCCGCTCTGACAGCGGCTGGGCGGTTGCGGCAATCATGGTGGCGAAAGGCCGTGGTTTCCTTGCGTCATTTGCGGTGGTTCCTTCGCGGCAATGGATTGGGTCGGACAACTTCCCAGCCAAATGAAAAGGGCCCGAACCTTGCGGTCCGGGCCGGAGTTGGGCTGACAGGGAGGAGGATCGTCAGCCCTTTGTGCTCACCACTTACATGTTGTAGGCGCGCTCGCCATGCGAGGTCAGGTCCAGACCTTCCCGCTCGGCGTCTTCCTTGACACGCAGGCCGATTGTCGCCTTGACGATGTAAAGCGCAACCAAGGATACCACACCCGACCAGATGATCGTGATCACCACGCCAACGAACTGTGCGTAAACCTGTGCTCCCATGGTGCCGCCTTCCGCCACAAAGCCTGTGCCACCCAGCGACGGCGCGCACAGGATACCGGTGCCGATCGCCCCCACGATGCCGCCAATGCCGTGCACGCCGAACACATCAAGGCTGTCGTCATACTTCAGCTTGTGCTTGACGGTTGAGACAAAGAAGTAGCAGGCGATCGAGGCGAGAAATCCCAGAACGATGGCGCCAACCGGACCCGTCGTGCCGCAAGCCGGCGTGATGGCCACAAGCCCGGCCACCATGCCAGAGGCGGCACCCAGCATCGACGCTTTGCCACGCGACAGGATTTCGACCAGGCACCACCCAAGGATCGCACCCGCCGTGGCAACAAATGTGTTGATCACGGCGAGGGTCGCACCTGCTGTTGCCTCAAGGTTGGACCCGGCATTGAAGCCAAACCAGCCCACCCAAAGCATCGACGCACCCACCATGGTCAGGGTCATCGAATGTGGTGCCATGTTGTCTTTTCCATAGCCGACCCGAGGTCCGATCACAATGGCCGCCACCAATGCAGCAATCCCAGCGTTGATATGCACAACCGTCCCGCCGGCAAAGTCGATGGCGCCGTGGTTGTAGATGACGCCCGCCGCATCCCAAACCATGTGGGCGATGGGAAAATATGAAAAGGTCACCCAGATGATGACGAACAGGATGACCGCACTGAATTTGATCCGCTCGGCAAAGCCACCAACGATCAGAGCCGGGGTAATGGCCGCAAAAGTCATCTGGAAGGCGATGAAGGCGTATTCCGGGATCATGACGCCATCGGTGAAAGTCGCCGCCAGCGAGTCCGTCGTCACGCCCGCCAGAAACAGCTTGCCAAGGCCACCCCAATAGGGGGATGTGCTGCCGCCGAAGGCAAAGGAATAGCCATAGAACACCCAGATCACCATCACGACGGCGGCAATCACGGTGCACTGCATCAGGACCGACAGCATGTTCTTCGTGCGAACCAAGCCGCCGTAGAACAGGGCAAGACCCGGCACGATCATGAACAGGACAAGCAGGGTTGCCGTCATCATCCACGCGACGTCGCCCTTGTCCACGATGGGTGCAGCAGTCGTGACTGCTTCGGCGGTGGCTTCGGTCGCGGCTTCTTCGATGGCCGTGGCGGCTTCCTGTGCCCAAACAGGCAGGCTGGCACACAGCGACGCACCAAGCGTCGTGAGGCCAGAAAATTTCATCAGAGCTTTCATCTTTGCGTTTTCCCCTGTCCCCGACGCTTAAAGCGCATCGTCGTTGATTTCGCCGGTGCGCACGCGCACGGCGTGCTGGACATCCAGCACGAAAATCTTGCCATCCCCGATCTTGTCGGTTTTCGCTGTCTTCCGGATTGTCTCCACCACCGAATCCGCCAAGCTGTCGCTGACGACGATTTCCAACCGGACTTTCGGCACGAAGTTCACGGCGTATTCAGCGCCACGGTAGATTTCGGTATGACCAGACTGGCTACCGAAACCCTTGATCTCGGTGACCATCATGCCGCGCACGCCGATGGTGGTCAGCGCTTCGCGCACCTCTTCGAGCTTGAACGGCTTGATTGCTGCAATGATTAATTTCACGTCCTTCCCCTTCTTTCTGTGGGGCCCTGGGGTGGACCCTTGCAGATAGAAGCCGCCTTTCGGCCGGGCAGAACAAGAAACGGACGGCGGATCCTTGCCCGAATACCCGCAAGTTTGCCCATTTTTTATACTTATTGTGCGACTTGATTAAACTTTAGGCGTACCACATATCCGAATCGTGATGTGCGGCTCTCCACAACCCTCGCTATTCGGGCTAATGTCGAAAAAAAGAAGACGGTTTCAGAACGGTTGGGCAGCGCATGGCAGGTAACGGTCGCGGAAATCTGGTGGCGGACAAACGCTATGGATCGGCAAAGGCCGCGCCAGCCAAAGCCACTTCTGGCGGGCGGCCGCCACGCAAACCGTCGCCGCGCAAGCCGCGCCGTCAGCATGGCTTTGTCGTCGGACTGATTGTCGGGCTGTGGCGGCTGATGTGGCGGGTTGTTTGGGGCGTGACCTGGCGTGTCGGTGTCGTAGGCGCGACGGTCCTTGGCCTGACGATCTTCTATTTTTACAGCCAGCTTCCCGCCGTGACCGAATTGCTTGACGGCCGCGCGCGCGGATCGGTCACGATGCTTGACCGCGCAGGGCAGGTATTTGCCTGGCGGGGGGAAACCTTTGGCGGTCATATAACCGCTGCGAACGTATCGCCGTTCCTGCATAACGCGGTGATCGCAACAGAAGACAAGCGGTTCTACAGCCATTTCGGAATCAGCCCGCGCGGCATCGCCAGTGCGGTTACCATCAACCTGCGGGAAGGACGTGGCCCGCTGCAAGGCAACGGCGGCTCGACAATCACCCAACAGGTGGCCAAGCTTCTATGTCTTGGCGTGCCCTACGACCCCAGCCAATGGAAGTCCGAGGCGGAATACGAATTGGATTGCCGCAGTGGTGGGGTCTGGCGCAAGATCAAGGAAATCCCCTACGCCATGGCGATGGAGGTCAAGTATTCCAAAGAGGAAATCCTGACCATCTACCTGAACCGCGCCTATCTGGGGGCAGGCGCACGCGGTTTCGAAGCCGCCGCACAGCGCTATTTCGGTAAATCAGCCAACGAAGTCGCGCCGGCAGAGGCAGCAATGCTCGCGGGCTTGCTGACCGCACCATCGCGCTTTGCCCCGACCAACAATCTGAATCGGGCGCAGGAACGCGCAAATGTGGTGATCGGTCTGATGGCCGGACAAGGTTACCTGACAGCAGCGCAGGCCGCCGATGCCCGCGCACATCCGGCACGGTTGTCAAAGGCCGCCGAGACGAAATCAGGCGGTGCCTTTGCCGACTGGGTGATGGAATCGACGCCCAGTTTTCTGGCATCAACAACGACAGAAGACGTCATCATCCGTACAACGCTTGACCCCAGACTTCAAAAGGCTGCGGAAGATGCCCTGAAGTTTGTGTTCGAGACAAAGCTGAAAGAAGGGTCCAAGGCACAGGCGGCGATTGTTGTCATGTCAGCAGACGGCGCGGTGCGGGCCATGGTGGGCGGGCGCGACACGGCCGCAGCAGGCAGTTTCAACCGCGCCACCCAAGCCAAACGGCAGACGGGCTCCAGCTTCAAACCCTTTGCCTATGCTGCTGCGATGGATTTGGGCTTTACCCCGGCGGACTACGTCGAAGATACGCCGTTGACGATCAATATTCCCGGATCCGGCGCTTGGACGCCAAAGAACTACGACAACCGGTTCAAGGGCATGATCACCTTGACGCAAGCCTTGGCCGAA
>JBKBOF010000075.1:0-13760 GCA_046294955.1 Paracoccaceae bacterium | reverse complement strand
TGGCGCACAGACAGTTTCAACTGCGGCTCGGCCTGCGCGCCCAGAACGGTCAGCGCGGCAATCGTGACCAGAAGGCGGGTCTTGGCATCCAGCCCTTCGCGGTTGAAGGTCTTGCCGAACCACATCTCCATCATGTCTTTCGGCATGGTGGGGAACATCTTGTCAAACCCCGACGCCTTCACGTTTTCCAATGCCGGGTTAAAGGCGCGCAGCATTTCCTGCCCGCTTTCCATCATGTTCTGAAGCATCTTGGTGTAAGCGTCATTCATCTGGGTCACCGGTATGGAGCGTCAAGTTCAAGGTTGCGGGCGATCTCTGCTTCCCATCGGGCGCCGTTTTCCAGCAGTTTGTCCTTGTTGTAGAACAACTCCTCGCGGGTTTCGGTGCTGAATTCGAAGTTGGGGCCTTCGACAATCGCATCGACCGGGCACGCCTCTTGGCAAAAACCGCAGTAGATGCATTTGGTCATGTCGATGTCATAGCGCGTGGTGCGGCGGCTGCCGTCCTCGCGCGGTTCGGCGTCGATGGTGATGGCCTGCGCCGGGCAGACCGCCTCGCACAGCTTGCACGCGATGCAGCGTTCCTCGCCGTTCGGATAGCGGCGCAGCGCGTGTTCACCCCGGAACCGGGGCGACAGCGGCCCCTTTTCATGCGGATAGTTCAATGTGACTTTCGGCGCGAAGAAGTATTTCATCCCCAGCGCAAAACCCTTGAGAAAATCCTGCAACAGGAAATAGCGGGTCGCGCGGTTCCAGTCGATGTTTGCCATCACTCAGCCTCCAATCGTCCAGCGCGCCCAGGCGCCGCCCAGAACTTCGAATTTCGCCAGGAATGCCACCAGTACAACCCACCCCAACGACAGCGGCAGAAACACCTTCCAGCCGATCCGCATCAGTTGGTCATAGCGATAGCGCGGCACGATGGCCTTCACCATGGCAAACAGAAAGAAGAAGAAAGCCATCTTGATGAACATCCAGAAAAAGCCATCCGGCAACCCTGGAATTGGCGACAGCCAGCCGCCAAAGAACAACAGGCTGATCAGCGCGCACATCAGGAAGATGGCGATGTATTCGCCGGCCATGAACAGAAGGTACGGGGTGGACGAGTATTCGACCATGAACCCAGCCACCAGTTCCGATTCCGCCTCGGGCAAATCAAACGGCGGGCGGTTGGTTTCGGCCAAGGCCGAAATGAAGAACAACACCACCATCGGCAGATGCGGCAGCCAATACCACGAGAACAACCCATAAGCGCCATCCTGCGCCGCCACGATGGCCGAGAAATTCATCGACCCTGTGGAGATGATGATGCCAACGATGATCAGACCCAGCGACACCTCGTAGGAAATCATCTGCGCCGCCGACCGCAGCGACCCAAGGAACGGGTATTTGGAGTTCGACGCCCACCCGCCCATGATCACGCCGTACACCTCAAGGCTGGACACCGCGAACACGAACAGGATCGCCACGTTGATATCGGCAAGAATCCAGCCCTGATTGAACGGGATCACCGCCCAGGCAAGCATCGCCAGCACGAAAGACAACATCGGTGCAAGGAAAAACACCGGTCGGTCCGCGCCCGCAGGCACCACGATTTCCTTGACCACATACTTAAGTGCGTCGGCAACGGATTGCAGGATGCCAAAGGCACCCACAACGTTTGGTCCGCGCCGCATTTGGACGGCAGCCCAGATCTTGCGGTCACCATACACCAGAAACAACAGGCTGATCATCACGAAGCCCACGATCAACAGGCTTTGCGCCGCGATCAGAACCAACGTGCCAGTTGGGGTTGCCAGAAAGTCGGACATTCTCAGCCTCTCATCCTCAAATCGTCGGTATGCCAAGCGCACCACAATCGCGCACCGTCACTTCGGCGTCGATCGTCTTGAACCCGGGTGGCAGCGCGGCCGAGATCAGATAGACCGCGTCCCCCCGCCATGTGTTTCCTGTCTGCGCCACGGTCGTGCGCACATGCCGCGCAAAGCCAAAGCCGCGGATCAAGGCATATTGCGCCGCTGCGCAGCGGCCATAGGCTTCGACATCGTCCTTACCCCGCGCGCCCTGCAGGGCCACGCGAAAACTGACCAGATCATCTTGCAACAGAACCGTCTGGATACCCTGATAGGTTGGGTCATAGTCGCCTTGCGCCACCGTACCCGCATCCACACAGGCCGACAGCACCGCCAAAGCGGTGGTCAGTCCGACAAGGGTGCGGTTGTGGTGCATGTGTTATTCCGCAGCCAACTGGGTTTCAGAGCGGGACTTGGCTATGGCAGACAGTTCGGCCATCACCTGCGACGCGCGCGCAATCGGGTTGGTCAGGTAGAAATCCTTGACCACAAGGCGGAAGCTGGCCCGCGCCGGGTCGCGCAACGGGATCCGGACCCAGTCGTTTGCCGCCACCTGATCGACACGCCCCAGATGCGGGTGTGCGGCCACAAGCGCGCGGCGCAAGGCGGCCAGACTGTCCCACGGCAAGGTAGCCCCCAGTTCGGCGGACAATGCACGCAGGATCGCCCAGTTTTCCTTGGCCTCGCCGGGGGCAAAGCCGGCACGCATGGCCAGTTGCGGGCGTCCTTCGGTATTGACGAACAGTCCGTTTTCTTCGGTGTAGGCTGCACCCGGCAGGATCAGGTCGGCCCGATGCGCGCCCCGGTCACCATGGCTGCCCTGATAGATCACAAAAGGTCCGGCACCGATTTCAATTTCGTCGGCGCCAAGATTATAAATCACCTGCGCCCCGTCCATGGCCGCACTCATGCCGCCATCGGTCACAGCACCGACATCCATGGCACCAACACGGGCCGCAGCGGTGTGCAGCACCATGAACCTGGCACCCATCCCTTCGGCCAGTTTCATCGCCTGCGACAGCACCGCCTCGCCATCGGCTTCGTTCAGCGCGCCCTGCCCCACGATCACGATGGCATTTGCCGTTTCCTTGGCATCTGCGGTCAGCTTGACCAGTGCCGCTCGATCTTCGCCCACATGTGCATAATCATACGTCAGATCTACCGCAGGGCCGATCAGACTGACCGATGCGCCATGGCTCCATGCCTTGCGGATGCGCGCGTTCAGGACCGGGGCTTCGTCACGCGGGTTGGTGCCGATGAGGATGATCGCCTTGGCGCTGTCGATATCCTCGATCGCCGCCGTCCCGACATAGGCTGACCGGTTGCCTGCGGGCACCTTTGCGCCGTCGGTGCGACATTCGACCTTGCCACCCAAGCCTTCAATCAGGGTCTTCAGGCTGAAAATAGCCTCAACCGGGGCCAGATCGCCCACAATGGCGGCAACCTTGCGGCCCTGCATCGCCGCCGCCGCAGCGGCCAAAGCCTCGTCCCAACCGGCTTTGCGCAGACGCCCGTTTTCGCGGATATAGGGTGTGTCCAACCGCTGGCGGCGCAAGCCATCCCAGATGAAGCGGGTCTTGTCGGAAATCCATTCCTCGTTCACGCCATCATGGTTGCGCGGAATGATGCGCATCACTTCGCGGCCCTTGGTGTCGATGCGGATGTTCGACCCGAGCGCGTCCATCACGTCAATGCTCTCGGTCTTGGTCAACTCCCACGGACGCGCGGTAAAGGCATAGGGTTTGCTGGTCAGCGCACCCACCGGGCACAGGTCAATGATGTTGCCTTGCAGGTTCGAATTCAGCGTCTCGTTCAGATAGCTTGTGATCTCACTGTCTTCGCCCCGCCCGGTCTGTCCCATCTGGGTGATGCCCGCGACTTCTGACGTAAACCGCACGCAGCGGGTGCACGAGATGCAGCGCGTCATCGTGGTCGCGACCAGCGGCCCAAGGTTCAGATCCTCGGACGCCCGTTTCGGCTCGCGGTAGCGGCTGAAATCGACGCCATACGCCATGGCCTGATCCTGCAGGTCACATTCGCCGCCCTGATCGCAGATCGGGCAATCGAGCGGATGGTTGATCAGCAGGAATTCCATCACACCCTCGCGGGCCTTCTTGACCATCGGGCTGTTGGTTTTCACCACCGGAGCCTCGCCATTCGGGCCGGGGCGCAGATCGCGCACCTGCATGGCGCAAGAAGCCGTAGGCTTGGGTGGCCCACCGACAACCTCAACCAGACACATCCGGCAGTTGCCGGCAATCGTCAGACGCTCGTGATAGCAAAACCGCGGGATTTCCACGCCTGCCACCTCGGCCGCCTGGATGATGGTCATCGCGCCGTCCACCTCGACCTCGATGCCGTCAATGCTGATTTTCTTGAGGTTGGTCATCCCGCCTACTCCGCCGCAACTTGCGCGCAGCCGTGGGATTTCCACAGCGTCGCCTCTTTCAGATATGTCCAGCCAAAGGCATGGTCACTGTCGCCATTGGTCCGCAAATGCTCCAGCCGTGCCAGCGCCTCGTCGAGTGTTGGTCTGTGGCCCGCAGGCACCCACCACATGACGAAATGCATGGCATCAAGCACCTCAAACCAGTCTTGCCGCCGCTCATAGAACGTCCTGTGCACTGTGTTCCAGACGAAATGCTCCAGTGCCGCCACACTGTCCCAGACAGTCAGGTTCGACACATATTGCGGATCACCGTTCAGCTTGGCCTCGGTGTTTCCGGTGCCCGGCTCGCCCGAACCTTCCATCATCCAGACAAACCCCGGCATACGCTTGCCCATGCCATTCACCCGGTCGAGTGCTGCCATGAAGTCGGCAACGCGCGGATCGTCCGTGGGGGCCAACAGGCGCCCCACGTTCAATTCCGCCAACTGCATCCCGGGGGTTTGGTTCATTTCGTTGACCTCAGCAAACGCCCGATCAGGCTGCCTTGGGCAATTTCCGCCTCACCCACCGTGCAATAGGCGTCAGCCTTTCCGGCCACAGCGCCCTTGTCGGCCAGCCATTCCGCCGCTTCGGCTTTGCCACGCGCCTTTTCGGTCTTGCTTTCGACGAAAGCGCGCAATTCGGCAGCGCTGTAGCCACGACCAAGCGCATAGTCTCGCAATTTCAGCAATTCGTTCAGCGCCCGCAGTTTGCGAGGCTGCATGGTCGGGCAGTTGTCGGCAATCGCGTCGGCGATGAAGCCTTGGCGCAGGGTATCGTTGATGGTCTTTTCCTCATTGATCGGCTCCAGCGCAAAGGTAGGGACAGCCAGCATCAGTGCGGCAAGGGTCAGGGGGATCAGTTTCATCAGGGCCTCCTTGGCATTCCATGCCAAGGACATGGGGCCTGCGACGGCTGATAGGCCATGACACGCAGCGTCGTTCACGCGGTTGTGGGCTGATATCGCATAACACGTCATACGCACCCCTCCACATACACCCAGACACCCGCGTCAAACCGATCATAAATGCTGGGCCGCAACCGACGGCCCTCCGCCGCGCAGGTGGCGGCAGCGATCCGGCGCGCAGAGGCCCCTTCGTCCATCCGGAACGGCTGACCGCCATTGGACACCCGCAACGGCACCGGCGCAGCCGCCCCCGGACCGGCAGCCTTGGGCGCCGGTTGCACGCAAGCGCCAAGCGCCAGCGTCAGGGAAAGGGCTGCGCGCATCCGCATCACTCGGCCGCCACGGCGCTGATGCGCCCGGTCTTGCGCGCCTTGATCCGGTCCTCGATCTCGTCGCGGAAGGCGCGGATCAGACCTTGGATCGGCCAGGCGGCGGCATCCCCAAGCGCGCAGATCGTGTGGCCTTCGACCTGCTTTGTCACGCTCAGCAGCATGTCGATTTCCTCGATCTCGGCTTCGCCGCGCACCAGACGGTCCATCACCCGCATCATCCAACCAGTGCCTTCACGGCACGGCGTGCACTGGCCACAGCTTTCATGCTTGTAGAACTTCGACAGCCGCCAGATCGCCTTGATCACGTCGGTGGACTGGTCCATCACGATCACCGCCGCCGTGCCAAGCCCCGAGCGTTGTTCGCGCAGCCAGTCGAAATCCATGATCGCGTCGTCGCATTGGCTTTGCGTCAGCAAGGGCACCGACGACCCACCCGGAATGACCGCTTTCAGGTTGGACCACCCGCCACGCACACCACCGCAATGCCGATCAAGCAGCTCGCGCAGCGGAATCGACATCGCCTCTTCCACAACGCAAGGCGCATTCACATGGCCCGAGATGCCGAACAGCTTGGTTCCCGCGTTGTTCGGGCGGCCAAAGGACGCAAACCATTCCGGCCCACGGCGCAGGATCGTCGGCACGACCGCAATCGACTCGACGTTGTTGACCGTGGTCGGGCAGCCATAAAGCCCCGCGCCCGCCGGGAATGGCGGCTTCATCCGGGGCATGCCCTTTTTGCCCTCAAGGCTTTCCAACAGCGCGGTTTCCTCGCCGCAGATATAGGCGCCTGCACCGTGATGCAGGTAAAGATCGAAATCCCAGCCAGATTTTGCAGCATTCTTGCCCAGAAGCCCCGCGTCGTAACATTCGTCGATCGCGGCCTGCAAAGCCTCTTTCTCGCGGATGTATTCGCCACGGATGTAGATGTAACAGGCGTTGGCGTTCATGGCGAAGGCCGCGATCAGCGCGCCTTCGATCAGGGTGTGCGGATCATGGCGCATGATCTCGCGGTCTTTGCAGGTCCCGGGTTCGGACTCGTCGGCGTTGATCACCAGATAGGCGGGGCGACCATCGGATTGCTTGGGCATGAATGACCATTTCAGGCCAGTCGGAAAGCCCGCACCGCCGCGCCCGCGCAGGCCCGATGCCTTCATCTGCTCGATGATCATGTCCCGGCCGCGCGCGATGATCGCAGCGGTGCCATCCCAATGGCCGCGCTTCCTTGCCCCCGCAAGGGTGCGGTCATGCATCCCATAAAGGTTGGTGAAGATGCGGTCTTGATCCTTGAGCATTCCTTGCCCCTTCCTTCAACCCTGACGATTGCGCCAGATCTGATACGTCACAACCAGCGCCCAGAAGAACGCGGCAATCGCGGCAAAATCGAACAGGAAAACATAACGGGGATCCCACCCCATCTGTCCGCCCAGATACTGTGCGCCCATCCAAAGCAGCATGGTCCCGGCCAGAACGAATGCGACCAGCCGGGCCTGAAGAGCCATCTTGCGCGCACGATCTGGGTCTGATCCGGTCATCCAATCGCCTCAGTAATCGTTTGTCTTGGCCCGGATGCGAAATGCCTCCAGCCCTTCAGTTACGATGATCCTTGCCTGCGGCACCCACTTGTCGCGCGTCACGCGACCGCGAAAACCCTTCAGGTTCTGGTCCATCCAGTCGATATCCCCCGCCGTCCAGGCCGCGATTTGGTCAAAGTGGAAAAACCCAAGCTCGTTGCACAGCTTTTCAAGCGTCGGGCCGATGCCTTCGATCTCTTTGAGATTGTCAGCGCTGCCACCGCGCGCAGCGGTCAAACCCTGCGGCTTTGTCGCAACCGATGACACGCCGGCGGCCTCGGCGGCAGTCGCGGCCGGATCACCCTTCGACACCGGCTTTCCCCTTGATTGCGCCGGCGCTTCTTGCACCGTCACGCCGGTAGCATCCGCCACAACTCCGGCACCAGGTTTGGGTTCAGACACTTCGCCCGTGCCGTGAAGCGCCTGCGGATTGCCCAGCCAAGGCGTCGTCAGGGGAACTTCCGTGCCGTCGATCCGCTTGACCGTCTCGCCAATGTCCACTGCAAGTTGCGCCGACGCATTGTATTGCTTCCGCCCGGATTCGAAATCTTTCAGCGACGTCAGCCCGGTCACGGGTTCCGACGCATAGCGACCGTTCTGCGGTCCCGGCACCGGCACCTCGCCCGCCGAAAACCGCGCAATCAGGTTGCGCAGCTTCTCGGGCGTAAGGTCTTCGTAGTAATCCTTGCCGATCTGGGCCATCGGCGCATTGGTGCACGCCCCCAGACATTCGACCTCTTCCCAGGAAAACTTGCCATCCGCCGACAGAGTGTGCGGCTGTTTGGCGATCAATTCCTGACAGACAGCGATCAGGTCTTCTGCCCCACAGATCATGCACGACGTGGTGCCGCAGATCTGGATATTGGCCACTGATCCAACGGGTTGCAACTGAAACATGAAGTAGAACGTCGCCACTTCAAGCGCGCGGATATAGGCCATGCCCAGCATTGACGCGACATATTCAATCGCCGGCCGGGTCAGCCAGCCATGCTGCTCCTGCGCGCGCCACAAAAGCGGAATGATGGCCGATGCCTGACGCCCCTCGGGGTATTTGGAAATCTGCCCCTGCGCCCAAGCCAGATTGGCCGGGGTGAATTCAAACGAGGCAGGCTGGTCTTTGTGAAGGCGGCGCAGCATCAGCGGTCGATCTCCCCGAACACGACATCCATCGAACCGATGATGGCAGACACGTCCGCCAACTGATGCCCCTTGGCCAGGAAGTCCATGGATTGCAGGTGCAAGAACCCCGGCGCACGGATCTTGGCACGGTAGGGCTTGTTGGTGCCATCAGCCATCAGAAAAACGCCAAATTCGCCCTTTGGCGCCTCGACGGCGGCATAAACCTCACCAGCGGGCACATGGAAACCTTCGGTGTATAGCTTGAAGTGGTGGATAAGCGCCTCCATCGAGGTCTTCATCTCGCCCCGTTTTGGCGGAGTGATCTTGCCACGCGCCAGCACATCGCCCCGCTCCACGCGCAGCTTCGCGCAAGCCTGACGGATGATCGAGGTCGACTCGCGCATCTCGGCCATGCGGCACAGATACCGGTCATAGCAATCACCGTTTTTGCCAATCGGAATCTGGAAGTCGAATTCGTCATAACATTCATAGGGTTGCGCGCGGCGCAAATCCCATGCCAGACCCGATCCGCGCACCATCACACCGGAATAGCCCCAGTTGAGAATATCATCCTCGGTCACAACGCCGATGTCAGCGTTACGCTGTTTGAAGATGCGGTTTTCAGTCAAAAGCGTGTCGATATCATCCAGCAGCTTGGGAAAGGCCACGGCCCAGGCGTCGATATCCTCGACCAGAGCATCGGTCAGATCGACATGCACACCACCGGGCCGGAAATAGGCCGCGTGCAGGCGGGCACCGCAGGCGCGCTCGTAGAATACCATCAGCTTTTCGCGTTCCTCAAAACCCCAGAGCGGCGGCGTCAGCGCCCCCACGTCCATGGCTTGGGTGGTCACGTTCAGCAAATGGCTGAGAATACGGCCGATTTCGGAATACAGCACCCGGATCAGCGACGCGCGGCGCGGCACGACTGTGCCGGTTAGCCGTTCGATGGCCAGACACCAGGCATGTTCCTGATTCATCGGCGCCACATAATCCAGCCGGTCAAAGTACGGCAGGTTCTGTAGATAGGTCCGGCTTTCCATCAGCTTTTCAGTGCCGCGGTGCAGCAGGCCGATATGCGGGTCGCAGCGTTCCACGATCTCGCCGTCCAGCTCCAGCACCAGCCGCAAAACGCCATGCGCCGCAGGGTGTTGCGGCCCAAAGTTGATGTTGAAGTTGCGGATCTTCTGTTCGCCTGTCTCGAAATCGGTCGAGCCATCGTCATAGGTGTTCTTGCGGATATCGCCGTCCATCAATGTGCTCCCCTACGGTCGCGAGCCATCACTTTGCCCCCGCCTTGTCGTCACCGGGCAACACATAGTGCGCGCCTTCCCATGGCGACATGAAATCGAACTGCCGGTATTCCTGCACCAGTTTCACCGGCTCATAGACCACGCGCTTTTGTGCTTCGTCGTAACGGACTTCGGTATAGCCCGTGGTCGGGAAATCCTTGCGCAGCGGGTGGCCGCGAAAGCCGTAGTCCGTCAGAATGCGGCGGAGATCAGGGTGGCCGGAAAACAGGATGCCGAACATGTCGAACACTTCGCGCTCGAACCAGTTGGCGCTGGGAAATACATCGACCAGCGATGGCACCATGTCGGCTTCATCGACCGCGATCTTCACCCGGATCCGTTGGTTCTGATACATCGACAGGAAGTGATACACGACGTCAAACCGCTTTTCGCGCGTCGGGTGATCCACAGCCGTTATATCGACCAGTGACGAAAACCGGCAGGCGGCATCAATCCGCAGAAAATCGGCGAAATCCGCAATGTGGCTGGCAACACCATCCACGGTCAATTCGCCAAACGAAATGTGGCTTGCCAGCACATCGTTTGGCCGCTTCATCGCGATGTGGGCGGCAAGGTCTTGCAACGCTTCGGACATGTGTTCCTCCTCAGCGGGTCAGGGTGCCAGTGCGGCGGATTTTCCGCTGCAACTGCAACACGCCATACAACAAAGCCTCGGCCGTGGGCGGGCAGCCCGGAACATAGATATCAACCGGCACAATCCGGTCGCAGCCCCGCACCACCGAATAGCTGTAGTGGTAATAGCCGCCGCCATTGGCACATGAACCCATGGAAATAACATAGCGCGGCTCTGGCATCTGGTCATAAACCTTGCGCAGCGCCGGGGCCATCTTGTTGGTCAACGTGCCCGCGACGATCATCACGTCCGACTGGCGCGGAGATGCGCGCGGGGCAAAGCCGAAGCGTTCCACATCATAGCGCGGCATCGAGGTGTGCATCATCTCGACCGCGCAGCAGGCCAGACCAAAGGTCATCCAGTGCAGCGACCCGATCCGGGCCCAGTTGATGATATCCTCGGTCGAGGTCAGCAGAAACCCCTTGTCCTGCAAATCACGGTTCAGGGCCTGAGTGGCAACCTCCATGTCGCCGCCTGCCGTGTTGGCACCCGCCATCACTCCCATTCCAAGGCCCCCTTCTTCCATTCGTAGGCAAAGCCCACCGTCAACACGCCAAGGAACACCATCATGGACCAGAACGCGACCATGCTGATTTCCCCAAAGGCAACCGCCCATGGGAACAGGAACGCAACCTCAAGGTCGAAGATGATGAACAAGATCGACACAAGGTAGAACCGCACGTCGAACTTCATCCGCGCATCGTCAAAAGCGTTGAACCCACATTCGTAGGCCGACACCTTTTCGGGGTCAGGGTTGCGGACCGCAAGAACGGCAGCAGCCAGGATCAGGACAAGGCCCAAACCTACGGCGAGCGTGAGTAAAACAATGATAGGAAAGTACTCTCGGAGAAGTGCGTCCACGAGATGCTCCTTCGGCTGGCGACTGCGAGCTGCGGATGCTGCTGATCCGCTTGCACTCTTTCGCACCCGTTTACTCTGCTCCCCCTTCGCGGTCAACGGACAGGGCAACGAAAACACTCCGGAATGGCCGTAGAATTTGATATTGTATGCAAAAGAATACCGCGTTTGCGGTTTGGGAAGGCTTCATCATGCTGCAATGCGGCATTCGAATCGCTGCCCGAGGCCCGGACACGGCAATGAACAGAAGACCTGACGGCTTCACAAATCGGACGTGTACCGACATACGGCCCGCAAGGTTGCCGCGCGCGGGTGCATTTCTGCGGGCAATTCATTGGTTGTGAAAGATGATTTTCAGATTTCCCATTGTCTGATGTGCCGAAAATCAAACCGGCCATCCGTAAATGCGGTGCCTGCATCACCTGTCGGTCAGCGGGTCCAAGAACTCAAACGGCACCTGCAAGTCCGCGATCGCCGTCCGCATCCGCACCGGCCCCTGCACGCCTTTGGCACCCACCCAAGGCGCCAGCGCAACATGGCGCGCTTCAGCCCGACTGTCGAAAATGACGCAATCCGCGACGGTGTGGCGCGGGCCTGCCCAGGCTTACCGGTTGGCGGCCGGCAAAATCCGGATGCGGTGGCGATGACGACATCACCAAAGACCCGAAATATTCGCGTGCAGAACAGTCCGGTCCAATGATCGGGGCAGGCGCTGTTCAAGGGCGGATCGCCCCCTTCCGGGTGGTTTTCGGAACGGCTGTCCATGTGTGACGTTGGCCCGCAAATTTGTGGTGCAATCAGCGCTGGACTCTTGCATCGCTATCCAAGAAGTCTGACAGAGCCGGCATGGCCGCAGCCTCGGCCGGATGTCAGCAACAAGGCGCAGCGCGATGACAGCTTATGATGACTGGATCGGTCGCAGCACGGTGCGCCAAGACACGGTCAGCGACCGGCTGATCGCGCAGTGCCGTGCCACTCTGTCCGGCCATCTGACGTCTGCATCGGTGCCCTTGGGGCTATTCTGGGCGCTGGCTCCCGACGCTCTGGGCCCCGACGCGATGACGCCGGATCAGTTGGGACGCGACGGACATGCGCGGCCGGGCATCCTTTTGCCACACATGTCCCTGCCCCGCCGGATGTGGGCCGGAGGCGACATCACCTTTCACGGCGATCTGTCCCCCGGCGACACCGTCACCAAGACCAGCCGGATCGAGTCGATTGTGCCAAAACATGGCTCGACCGGCGATCTGATCTTCATTGCTATGCGCCATGACTATGACGTGTCGGGTAGAACCGTCATCCGCGAACGGCAGGATCTGGTCTATTGCGCCGACCCTGTTCCCGGGCAGGCCTTGCCAGCGGTCCGGACTCCCCCCGACCTGGGGCCCGCATTGGCCAGCCGCGCACTGACCTGTGACGCTGTGCTGCTGTTCCGCTTTTCCGCGCTAACCTTCAACGGTCACCGCATCCACTACGATGCCGACTACGCCCGGCAGGTCGAAGGCTATGCCGGTCTGGTCGCGCATGGCCCGTTGCAGGCCATGGTGATGCTCAATCTTGCCGCAAGCGTGCTGGGCCGCACGCCTCCACACTTTGCCTATCGCGGGCTGTCGCCGCTGATCGCCGGAGAGGCTGCCATGGTCGAAGCACGGCAGGGCGCCGCGGGGCTTGCACTGCGCGTGGTCAAACACGGTGGACCCGTCACCATGACCGCGACCACGACCGCCTGAAGCACAGTTCTGCCCTGCCTTCAGCCTCCCTTGGTGCGCAGCGCCACAAGACCTGCACGAAACCCCGTCGGCGTCTGGCCGAACTTGGCCTTGAACAGACGTGAAAACTGCGCCTGATCGGAAAAGCCAAAGCGGTACGCCACATCCGACAGCGGGCCGGGGTTGGGCATCTGCAGCACATCGCGCGCCGCAATCAACCGCTGATCCCGAATGAATTGCGACACCGTGCTATTCACCTCTGCAAAAAGCTGGTGCAGGTAGCGCTTGGAAATCCCACAGCCCTCGGCCACGATTTCAGGCGACAGGGCGCCCAGCGCCAGATTGCGCCGGATCACCTCTTCGGCCCGCCGGCGATGCGCAGCCCGCACCGACGAGCCGACACCCCGGTCCACATCGGACCCGCGGTCAAGCGCCAGCGACAACAGCTCGACCAAGTGCCGCCCCAGCACACGGCCGCTGACCATATCATCGGCTCCGGTTTGCTGCACCTGTTGCGCCATGGTGGTGAACAGGCGACCCATGCCTTCGCGCCCGTTGATCACCAGCGCGCAATAGCGATCAGGGTGACGCAGCTTTTCCGCTAGCAAGGGCTTGGCAATCTTCAGCACGCACAAATCATTCGCTGCGCCGTAAGAAAATCGGTACGGCTCGTCCCCACGCTCCAGAATGAACCCACCCGGATCACACCGCACCTCGCGGCCCAACTGGCGGAATTCGACCGGAGACTGGCGTGGAATGGTGATCAGATACTCTTCTTCCGACGCCGCCGCGATATGGTGCCGATGACGTTCGTATTGGACGGCTTCGGTGCGCAGACGCGACAGCGACACATCGCCGGCATCCCGCATGTCCAGCGTTCCCTGAAATCCGGCGGCATTGCGAAAGGTCAGATCCTGCGGTAAATAGGCCCGCGCTATGACAGCGTTCCAGTTTTCGGCGCGCGCCGAAGCCGGCAGACTGTCCGTGCTGTGCGACCGGGCGTTCACCGGCGCGATCCGCTGTGATGCAAGACGCTCATGGTCGCAATGGTTGCGCAT
>JBKBOF010000074.1:0-13912 GCA_046294955.1 Paracoccaceae bacterium | reverse complement strand
CAATGTCAATCGAGAGAATTGAATCCGCTCCGAAATATTCCACTTGCCCGATGCGACCGGCAAGGCCGCTTGTGGCAAGTGTGATGTCCTCGGGACGCACGCCAACCAGCATGCCCGGCGGCAAATGTGCGCCCTGCGCCCCCAGATCGGCCACGGTCAGCACGTTCATCGGCGGGGCCCCGATGAAGCGCGCGACAAAGGTGCTGGCCGGGCGGGAATACAGTGCCTCGGGCGTGTCGAACTGTTCCAGCCGCCCGTCCCGCAACAGAGCCACCCGGTCGGCCATGCTCATCGCCTCGGTCTGGTCATGGGTGACGAAAATCATGGTGATGCCAAGGCGGCGTTGCAGGGCGCGGATTTCGCTGCGCATTTCCGCGCGGAGCGATGCGTCGAGGTTCGACAGCGGCTCGTCCAGCAGGCAGATCGGCGCCTCGGCGATCAGCGCACGGCCCAGTGCCACCCGCTGCTGCTGCCCGCCCGACAACTGGGATGGTTTGCGGTCCAACAGCGCCTCCAACCCCAACTGCGGGGCGACGCGGGCCAGCTTTTCGGCCTGCGACTTCCGGCTTTCGCCCCGCACCGACAGCCCGAACGTGATGTTCTGCCCGACCGTAAGATGCGGGAACAGCGCGTAGGATTGAAACACCATCGCAATCCCGCGCTGCGCCGAGGGCATGCTGGTTACGTCGCGCCCGTCCAGCAGAATGCGGCCCGATGTGGGCGCCTCGAGACCCGCGATCAGCCGCAGCGTTGTGGACTTGCCGCAGCCTGATGGGCCGAGAAGCGCAATGAATTCGCCTTCGCGTGTTTCAAGCGACAGATCGCGCACCACCTGAGCCTCGTCCCAGGATTTGTTCAACGCAGAGATGGACAGGATCGGCATGGGCGGTCCTCAGGCAAAAATGAATTTGCGTTGCAGCGCGTCGGGTATGTCGGTCAGGCAGTCGCAGCAGGCGGTGTCGGTCACGATGCAGTCAACGGCTTCGAGGGGAGCGATCACGGTCAGCGCGTTTCGGGTGAATTTCGTATGGTCGGCGACAACGATCACCTGCTGTGCAATCTCGATCATCGCGCGCTGCGCTTCAGCCAGCGCAGGGTGGGAAATCGTGATCTGACCGCGCCGCAGATCCACCGCTGAAACCGACAGGAACAGCTTGTCCACGTTGAACCGCCGGATGGCCTCAGCCGCCAGCGCACCAGTCAGGCTGCGGTTGATATCGTTGTATTCGCCCCCCGTGACGAACACACGCGCGACACCTGCTCCGACAAGACAGGCGAAGATGTCTGTCCCATTGGTCACGAACGTCAGCCCATCCCGGTGGACAAGTTGGCTTGCCACCTGAAGGGTCGTCGTTCCTGCATCGAGGAAAACAGCGTCTCCATCCGCGACGAGCGATGCCGCGACCTTGCCGATGCGTGCCTTTTCTGCGGTGTTGCGCCCCAAACGTTCGTGGTTGGGGAAATCCCTCGTGATCTGGGCGATTGGCATCGCACCTCCATGGGTGCGCCGGATCAGGCCGCGGGCTTCAAGATCAATCAGATCGCGACGCACGGTTGCCTCTGACACGCCAAGGAAAGCTGATAGATCCTGCGTCTCTGCATAAGCGCGTGACTGGAGGCGTTCCATCAGTCGGGCCTGCCGACCAGACGCGAGCAGTGTTGTCACTTGATTTACCATAAGGCGAAACCCCACCGACGCTGTGCAAAGCGAATATGCTGGTGCGACATGACACGCGTATGAAGGAATTTCTGCATTTGCGCGAAAATGCGCAAATCGGAGCGCACCCTCACCCGGCAGGCCCCAGATCCCATGCGACAGCTTTGGTCCGTGGGCGAACGTCGGCTTCCTGGCCTGGCTTCAGATCACCTTTCCGTGTTGACGACTCATTCTGGTCATTTGCCACGAATTGAGGATTAGCTTTGGAGGAACACCATGCGGCACACTGTTGGGAAATCCGATCGTCTTGTGGTGATTGCCATACGCGCGACACCTTTGCGGCCGGGAAACATGACGACATCGGCAAGAGGAGTCGCACCCGTATCGGCAAAGTACGGTCGTCGCATGGATAGCACCCGTCACAGCGGTCTGATGCCATCAGCATGCCAATGCCTGACACCAAAGCGACTGCGGCGCGCAGGATGGAGCCAACCGCAGGTCGCGCCAGAAGCCTCTACAAAACCACAGGCAACCCACCCCGAACGCGACTTTGGGAATGGTTATTTCGCAAGCTGTTCAGAAGCGGGGCGAAAGGTGTCATGAGATCTGGGATGCGCGACGACACGACACTTGTCGAACGGCTTGGATCTGGCGACCGGATTGCCTTTGAAAGCGTTTACCGCAAGCACAATGCGGCCATGGTCAGGATGTGCACCGGCATCGTTCGGAACCGGGCCACGGCGGAAGAAGTTGTGCAGGACACATGGGTTGCGGTTCTAAAGGGCATTTCCGGCTTTGAAGGGCGGTCGTCCCTGGCTGGCTGGATTTTTGCCATTCTTGTAAACAAGGCTCGGTCGAGGGCCGTGCGGGATGGTCGCACCGTTTCATTCGACGGCGAAGGGGAAGATGACGGTCTTGCAGCGGCCTTTGACGGTCGCGGCCGCTGGAAGGACATGCCCGAATTATGGGAGAAGCTGACACCCGAGCGGATCGTGGCCGGTCGCAGTATCCTGGCTCATGTGACGGTCGCGATCGAAACCCTGCCGCCGGCGCAACGGACTGTCTTGATCCTGCGTGCAGAGCAGGATCTGGAACCCTCCGAGGTCTGCGCAATCCTTAATATCAGCGAGGGGAACATGCGCGTGCTTCTGCATCGAGCGCGCATGTCGGTACGCAAGACGCTGGATGCTGTCATTGCCGCTGGGGTCTTGTGACTTTGACGCAAAGCCATATGTCCACAATGCGTGTAACAAATCCGGGGCCGGATAGTCTTTCCAGTCCAGGAATTGACGAAGGACCAAGGGGATGCCAAGCTGCAAGGAGGTAGCCGAACACGCAAGCGCCCTGATTGACGGGGATCTCGGCCTGTTCGACAGACTTCAAATCCGGCTGCATCTGGCCATGTGCAAAGGATGCGCGGCGTTCATCCGACAGATGCGCACAACCCGTGATCTGACACAGCTGGCGTTGCCGCCGGATGAGCCGCCGGATACCGATGACGCACGCATTTCGGCCATCCTTTCCCAGCTTGACGATGCAAATAAATCGGGTGGATAGCGCCGCCTCGCAAGCATTTTCACCCGCGCCTCCATCTGTGAAAGCGTTCCACCAGGGACAGCAGGCGCGGGTTGACATGCGTGCGGCGCCATTCGCCCGCGGCGAACTTGTTCGCCTCGGCAAGCGTCGGATAGATGTGGATCGTGCCAAGGATCTTGTTCAGACCCAGCCCGTGTTTCATCGCCAGCACGAATTCGGCGATCAGATCGCCGGCATGGGCACCGACGATGGTGACGCCAAGGATGCGATCCTTTCCCGGCACCGTCAGCACCTTGACGAAACCATGCGCCGATCCGTCGGCGATGGCGCGGTCCAGATCGTCGATGCCATAGCGCGTGACCTCGACCGCGATGCCTTTCTCCTTGGCTTCAGCTTCGGACAGACCCACGC
Organism: Paracoccaceae bacterium; assembly: GCA_046294955.1. Lineage (GTDB taxonomy): Bacteria > Pseudomonadota > Alphaproteobacteria > Rhodobacterales > Rhodobacteraceae > Pseudotabrizicola. Next base: position 10,308 of record JBKBOF010000074.1, on the reverse strand, counting down.
GGGCCACCTCCGGATCGGTGAAGGTGGCCCATGGGATCACGCGGTAATCGGCCTTGAACCGCTTGAGGTTGCCGAACAGACCATTGACAGCGGCGAACCACGCCTGATGACCTGCGGTATGGGTGAACTGGAAGGGGCCTGCAACGTCACCGGCGGCCAGGATGTTGGGGTACAGCGTTTCAAGGTATTCGTTGGTTTCCACCACGCGGCCCACCGTGATGCCCAACTCTTCCAGCCCGAACCCCTTCAGGCGCGGCGCGCGCCCCACAGCGGCGATCATGTCGTCAAAGACGATGCGGCGAGTTGCACCCTGATGATCAACCTCGATCCATTTTTCGCCCTCGCTCACCCCACAGGACAGCGCCTTGTGCCCGGTGAGAACCTTCACGCCATCCGCCTCAAGCGCGGCTTGCACCAAGGCTGACACATCCTCGTCTTCGCGGATCATGAGGCGCGGGGCCATTTCGATCTGCGTCACCTCTGACCCCAGCCGGGCAAAGCTTTGCGCCAGTTCGGTGCCGATCGGGCCACCGCCCAGCACCACCAGCCGCTTGGGCGCAGCCTCGCGGTCTTTCAGCGCATCCCACAGCGTGTCGGATGTCAGATAGCCGACATCGTCGATCCCCGGCAACGGCGGCACGAAGGGCTGCGCACCGGTGGCTACGATGATGGCGCGCGTGGTCAGACGGCGGGTGGTGCCATCGTTCATGGCAATCTCGACCGTCCAGGGGTCGATCAGCTTGGCGTAGCCTTCCAGCACCTCGACGCCCAGAGCGGTGTAGCGCTCCACACTGTCATGCGGGGCGATGTCGGCAATCACGCGGTGCACCCGGGCCATTACGCGGGCAAAGGGCACCTCTGGCACCACGGCCGCCAGCCCGTAATGATCGGCGTGGCGCATCTGATGCGCCAGCTTGGCGCTTTTGATCAGCGCCTTTGAGGGCACGCAGCCGTAGTTCAGGCAGTCGCCCCCCATCTTGTGCGCCTCGATCAGCGTCACCTTGGCCTTGGTTGCAGCCGCGATGTAGGCCGAGACAAGGCCCGCCGCCCCGGCACCGATGACAATCAGGTTGCGGTCGAATTTCGCGGGCTTTGTCCAGCGCGCATAGACCTTGCGGCGGTTGAGGGCGTTCAAGAACATGCGTGCAATCCATGGGAAAAGGCCCAGAAGGGCAAATGACATCAAAAGCATGGGCGACACGATGCCGGACAGGCTGTCCAGCCCGGCAAGCTGGGTGCCCGCGTTTACATAGGCAGCGGTTCCGGCAAGCATACCCATCTGACTGACAAGATAAAACGTCAGGGTTCGGATGGGAGTCAAACCCATCAGCAGGTTGACCGCAAAGAACGGGATCACCGGGATCAGCCGCAAAGAGAACAGAAAGAACGGCCCGTCGCGGCGCAAACCTTCGTCGATCGCGGCGGCCCGCGCGCCCAACCGCGCCCGCACCCAGTCCCGCAAAAGATAGCGCGAGGCCAGAAAGGCCAACGTGGCCCCGATGGTCGAGGCGAAGGACACGATCACCAGACCTTGCCAGAACCCGAACAGGGCCCCGGCAGCCAGCGTCATCCAGACGGCCAACGGCAGGGAAAGCGCCGCAACCGCGACGTAAGCCCCAAAAAAGGCGACGATCAGAGACAGGGCCGTGCCGCGCTGCCCGTCCGACAGGTCTGAAAGCCAACGTCGCAGGGTTTCAAGATCAATGGATTGGCCCCCGAGCGTCAGCAAAAGGGCAATGATCACCGCAAGGACGATAAGAAAAAAGAGTGGTTTCTTCAAGCTTCAGTCCCTCATGCCCCTCAGGGATCGGCCTTGGGCGCGCAAGGCCGATACTGGATAAGTGTCGAACGGGCCGGATTTGTTACGCGGCTTGCTTGGCGCACAGTGCCCGCCCCAGATGGCGTATGGGCACCCCGTCGATCCCATTGGCACATGCCTTACCCGTCTCCAGCATTGCGTACGCGCCCGCCGCCGGTCAGAGCAGCAGCACGGTGGGGCAGCTTTGGACATCCTGTTATAGCGGTAAGAACATCAATACCCGCGACCCCGGTGCAATTGGTCGGTTGCGCCAGCGCACGCGGCATTGTTTCCGGCCGAGGTAGCAGTATGGTTGGCGGGCCATCCGCAGCAAGTTGATTTGCGCCATGCAGTTGCGTGTGGGTGACCAACCGAAATCAGCTTTGCTGAAGAACCGTCGCCCTACCCGCAGGCACGGTTCTGTCAATCGAACCATGGATGCGCACTTGTTCAAGGGACTTCGCCACCTGTAGTCTGTGCGTTGGAGGAAAATGACATGATCGGAACGACCCGCAGACAAGCACTCGTCCTGATTGGCGCTGTGTGTGCTGCACCCACTGTGGCACAGTCCGATCCCCCCATAAGGTTGGGCCTGACGCCTGTTTTCCTCGACAATGATGGGGCAGTCATCCTGCAACTGCGCGAGGCCTTGGCGAAAGGAACCGGGCGCAGCATCGAGCTTGTCCAGCGCCGGACCTATCAGGAAGTGACGGGTCTCTTGCTGGAAGGGGCCGTCGATGCCGCCTGGCTGTGCGGCTACCCCTTTTTACAGCATGAAACAAACCTTGCCTTGCTGGGTGTGCCAGTCTGGCGCGGTGAGCCACTCTATCGGTCCTATCTGATCGTGCGGGCAGACGATCCTGCCAGCAACCTGTCGGATCTGCGCGGCGGCACCCATGCCTATTCCGACCCGGACAGCAATTCGGGATGGCTTGTCACCGCGTCGGATATCGTTCGCATGGGAGAGCGGCCCGACGCATTTTTTTCCCGGACCCTGTTTGCCTATGGCCATCGCAATGTCGCGCGATCCGTCGCCGGGGGCCTGACGCGTTCGGGCAGCATCGACGGCTATGTCTGGGAAGCGCTTGCGCAGGTCGAGCCGGATCTGACGGCGCAGACCAAGGTCATCGGGCAGTCCGAGAAACTGGGCTTTCCGCCTTTTGTGACACGCAAGGACCACGCGGGCAGCCGGTCGGTCGACCTTTTGCGCAAGGCGCTTTTCGATCTCAGGTCGTCGCCCGATGGTCAGGCTGCCCTTCGGTTTCTGCATCTGGATGACATCGTTCAGGGTGATCTGCGGCTTTTCGACGGCATCCGCACCCGTATGCATGATGTGCAAGGATCATGACCGGCAGTATTTTGAAACGACTGCAGAATATGCCGTTGTCCTTACGGGTGCCGCTGATTGCTTCGGCGATGATGGTGCTTGTCGGGGTCGTGGCATCGCAGCAGGTGCTGTCATCCCTGTCATCGGTGCAGGAAGCGCGGTTGCAGGAACTGGCACGCCTGAATGTTGACGGGCTGGCTGTCGCGCTTGGCCCGTCGGTCCAGCGTCGGGACGTTTGGGAAGTCTTCGACACCTTGGACCGTGCAACATCGGCCGGGTCAGGGCAACGCATGGTGCTCTCCGTAGTCGCGGATGAGGCAGGTCGGGTGATCGCCGCCTCGGACCCGTTGCGCGCACCTGTGGACTCGGATGTTGGCCCCTTGGCTGATGGGGCTCAGGCGATAGACGCCATTCGTCTTTCAGGGGGAGTGGATCACATACGCGTCACGGCAAACCTTGACTATCAAGGCCGAACAGTTGGCCTGATCGTCAGTGAATTGAACGTGGCCGATCTTGTGGCAGAACGCTGGAAGGCGGGCATCTACCTGCTTGCCGGAAATGCGGTCGCCACTTTGGTTCTGGCTTTTGGCGGCTATCTTGCCATGCGACGCATGCTGAAACCGGTCGCCCGGTTGGCCGGACATATGGGCAGGATGGAGGGGGCACTGGAACCGATCCCAGCCAGTGACGTGCCGAAGGGAGATACGGAACTGGCACGGCTGTTCCAGACTTACAACGCCATGTCCGATGCCGTGCAAGCCAAGGCAGAGGCGGAAAGACGACTGGCCGAGCGCGAGCGTTTTGTCAGCCTCGGGCGACTGTCGTCGTCGCTTGCGCATGAAATCAACAATCCGCTGGGTGGATTGTTGAATGCCACCGACACCATCCGCACCTATGCTGATCGCCCCGACGTGGTCCGCGTAGCCGCTGACCTTCTGGACCGGGGGCTGCGCCATCTGCGCGATGTGGCCCGTGCAACCCTGGAGCAGAACAGGATCGATCGCAGCGGACAGCCCTTGCGCCCAGAAGACTTTGATGATCTTCGCTTGCTGTTCGGGCCCGAGGTCGCACGGCTTGACCAACACCTGACGTGGGACATCGAAGCCCCGATTTCGACCTTGCAGATTCAGTCAGCGGCCATTGTCCGGCAAATTGTGCTGAACCTGTTGCTGAACGCTGCATCTGCTGCTGGTCCTCGTGGGACTGTCGCGCTTAACGTCACGTCAGCGCAGAACGGGCTTGCCCTGAGGGTCAGCGATTCAGGCCCAGGCCTGAACCAAGCCGCACGACAGCGGTTGTTGACCGACGCGCCAGCGCAGCCAGGGGGTGGTGTTGGCCTTCGCCTCGTCCGTCACCTCGTCCTGCAAGCCAGTGGCACGGTGACCTATACCCGGATGACTGACACCACCGAAATCTCGGTGTTTCTTCCAGAAGTGGATGGCAGATGCTGACCGGCCGCCGCATTGCCCTGATAGAAGATGACGAGATCATGGGCGGCTCTATCGCGCAGCGCCTGACACTGGAAGGGGCCGAAGTGATCTGGCTGAAGCTGGCGCAGCGGGCCATTGGCGCTTTGCGCACACCGCGCGCCCCGATTGACGCAGTGATCTGTGACATTCGCCTGCCCGATGGAACGGGTGAGGATGTGTTCACGACCCTCTGCCGCACGATGACCCCGCCGCCGTTCCTGTTCATTACCGGTCAGGGTGGTATTGATCAGGCCGTGCGTCTTTTGCAGGCCGGGGCGGCAGACTACATCACCAAGCCCTTTGACATGGGCCAGTTTCTGGCGCGTCTCAACCTTTTGTTGCGGACACGGCCGGACGAAGATTTGCCCGAACTGCTTGGCGTTTCCCCGACCGCGAAACGGATTGAAGACCTGGCCATGACTGCCGCGCAAAGTGATAGGCCCGTGCTGATCAGGGGAGCGGCCGGAACCGGCAAAGCCATCGTCGCCAAGCACATCCATCGGCTGTCGGACCGCGCCTCGGCCCCGTTCCTGCATGTGAATCTTGCGCGGGATGGCGACGCACTATCGTCGCTGCAGGCAGCGGCGGATGATGTAAAGGATGGTGTCCTGTTTCTGAATGGATTGCAAAGGATGGGACCAGCGGCACAGGATTGGTTTATGTCCTGGCTGGATAAATCGCCCCACGTCAGGATTGTCGCAGCCTGTGGAACGGACATGCCAGAGCTCATCAAGGCAGGCGGGTTCCGTGAAGATCTTTATTTCCGCCTTGATTTGTTCGAAATCCCGATCTCGCCATTGAAGGACAGGCCGGATGATGCCGTCTGGCTGCTTCATTGTCTGTTTGCCTCGATGTGCGACCGCCACACCCCGCCTTTGCGCGCAATTTCCGCTTTGGCAGATGAAGCCGTGCGGGCGCATGACTGGCCGGGCAATGGTCGGGAACTGCGTGCACGGTTGGTGCAGGCGGTCGAGACCGCGATCGGGGACACCATTTTCCCAAGTGATCTGTTCCCCGAGCAAAGGACCGCACCAGAGGGCGCCTTTCCCAGCCTTGCCGAAGCAAGGGACGTTACCGAGCGCGCGCATATTCTGGCTGCTCTGGAACGCACAGGTGGTCAGGTGATCGAAGCGGCCAAGTTGTTGAAGGTGTCCCGAACAACCCTTTGGGAAAAGATGCAGAAACTCGGTCTATAAGCTGAATTCGATGTTCGGAATTCCGAACGCACAAAATTTCCGCTTATTTGCAATGTCTTGCCGCGTTGCGACAACACCGATTTTTCCCTCGCGCTACCCGGCACTACACCGCTATTCTGTCCGCCAGCGAGCCAAGGGAGGATTAGCTACAATGAAATGCAATCGGTTGGTCGATGTCGGCCGCCGCCAGTTCCTGCGCGGGGGTGTTCTCGGTGCGGCAGGTGCAGCGGCAGCGGCGGTATTGCCTGCAGGGCAGGCACAGGCGCAGCAAGCGCGGGCGATGGTGGATTATCCGTCGAACAGGCTGGCGAATATTGCAGATTTGGCCGTGAACGAGCCGATGGATATCGGCTATCCCGATGCGGACAGCCCCGGAATCCTGCTGAAGCTTGGCAGCGCAGTTGAAGGGGGTGCCGGCCCGGATGGCGACATCGTCGCCTATTCAGTGCTGTGTCCACACAAGGGTTACAACATGTCCTACCATGCCGAGGACAAAACCTTGAACTGCCCTGGCCATTTCAGCCGGTTCGACTGTGAAAAGGGCGGCCAGCAGGTCTGGGGCCATGCCACGCAGAACCTGCCGCAGTTCTCACTGCGGATCGACGACAAGGGCGACATTTATGCCGAAGGCGCAGACGAGCTGATCTATGGCCGTCTGTCCAACGTGCTGCAAGGGTAAGGGGGCGAACACATGGCTTACAAACGCAATATCGACCGCCTGCCGATCATTCCCGCAGGTGCCAAGGAACAGAACGTCACTTGCCATTACTGCATCGTCGGCTGCGGCTACAAGGCCTACACTTGGCCGTTGAAAACCCAAGGCTCGGCTGAAAGCAACTGGAGCGGGGAAGACCTGTCGAAACAGCAGGGTGCCGAAACCGACGGCTGGTACTCGCCGTCGATGTACAACGTCGTCAAACAAGACGGCAAGGACGTGCATCTGGTGATCAAGCCCGATGTGGATTGTGTGGTCAACTCTGGCCTTGGCTCGATCCGCGGTTCGCGCATGGCCGAAAACCGGCGCTCGGATGTGAAAGGCACTCAGCAGCAGCGCCTGACGCAGCCAATGGTCTGGCGCTACGGCACCTGGCAGCCGACAGCGTGGGATGATGCGCTGGATCTGGTGGCCCGCGTCACTGCTCGCGTGATCGACAAGGACAACGAGAACGACCTTTACGTCTCGATGTTCGACCATGGCGGGTCTGCCGGGGGCTATGAAAACACATGGGGCACCGGCAAGCTCTATTTCGAGTCGATGAAGGTCAAGAACTGCCGCATCCACAACCGCCCGGCCTATAACTCGGAAGTGCACTCCAGCCGCGACATGGGCGTGGACGAGTTGAACTATAACTACGCAGACTACGAAGTGACCGATACCATCTTCCTGGTCGGCACCAACCCGGTCGAATGCATGACCAACCTGTTCTTCAACCATATGGCGAAGGGCATGCAGAACGGGGCAAAGGTCGTCATTTCGGATCCGCGCCGCACTGTAACCGTTGACGCGTCCGAGCAATACGCTGGCGCCGAGAATGTGCTGCATCTGGCGATCACCACCGGTTCGGACGTGGCACTGCACAACACGCTGTTCACCTACATCGCCGATCAGGGCTGGGTCGATTCCGACTTCATCGCCAAATCGACGTTCCAAGGTGATAAAGCGGTGGATGCCGACTCCGCTCATCCGGCAGCGCTGGGATCGTTTGAGGCAGCCCGTGCGGCCTGCAAGATGAGCCTTGCCGACGGGGCGGCTGTAACTGGTCTGACCGAAGCGCAGATCATCCAGGCCGCCGAATGGATCGCCAAGCCGAAAGAAGACGGATCGCGCCGCAAATGTGTGACCGGCTATGAAAAGGGCATTATCTGGGGCAACGACAACTATCGTGCCGTGGGTTCGCTTTTGAATATCGCCCTGGCCACCGGCAACGTCGGTCGTGAAGGTGGCGGCTGCTGCCGTCTGGGTGGCCACCAGGAAGGTTACTACCGTCCGTCCGACGCCCATGTCGGCCGCCCTGCCCCCTACATCGACCAATTGCTGATCGCGGGCGGCGGCAAGGTGCACCACATCTGGGCCAACGACCACTTCAAGACCACGCTCAACGCCTCTGAATTCAAGCGCGTCTACAACCGTCGGTCCAACATGGTGAAGGAAGCCATGGACGCCCGCGCCGGTGCCACGCGTGAGGAAATGGTCGATGCCATCGTCGGCGCGATCAATGCAGGCGGGTTGTTCGTGGTGGATATGGACATAATCCACAGCCAGATCGGCCAGGCGGCACATGTCATCCTGCCGGCGGTCGAATCGGGCGAGATGAACCTGACCTCGATGAACGGCGAGCGTCGTCTGCGTTTGACAGAGAAATACATGGACGCGCCCGGCTCGGCCCGCCCTGACTGTCTGATCGCAGCCGGTATCGCCCAGAACCTGGAACGGGTGCTGCGCGAGGAAGGCCGGGGCGAGTATGCCGACCAGTTCAAGGGTTATGACTGGGCGACAGAAGAAGACGCCTTCATGGACGGCTACCATCAGGGCAACCCCGAGGTTACCTATGAGCGTCTGCGCGCCATGGGCAACAATGGGGTGCAGGAACCCGTCACCGGCTTTGCCGACGGCAAACTCGTCGGCACGGCGCGCCTCTATGAAGACGGCGTGTTCAACCGTCACGGTCGCGAAGACGGCAAGGCCCTGTTCTGCATGGGGGAATTCCGTGGTTGGCAGGCGGCGGGCAAAGCCCAGCAGCAGGCAAACCACCGCTTCCTGATCAACAATGGCCGTGCCAACATGAACTGGCAGAACTGGTTCCTCGACCAGGGCAACGAGTTCGTGATGGAGCGTTTCCCGGTGCCGTTCATCCAGATCAACCCGGAAGATATGGCCGACCTCGGCCTGAAGGCGGGCGATATGGTCGAAGTGCACAACGACATGGGGGCGACCCAGGCGCTGGTCTATCCGGAAGCCAGCGCCAAGCGGGACGAGACGTTCATGATCTTTGGTGCCCCGAACGGCGCCCAAGGCAATATCGTCAACGCCGGCGTCAATGAGCTGATCCTGCCGAACTACAAGCACACCTGGGCCAACATCCGCAAAATCTCGGATGCGACCCCCGCCTCGGCGGCGGTGTCCTACAAGTCGTGGGAAGTCGAGCTTTGATCTGACCAACACACCGCGCGGCTTTGGCCGCGCGGTGTTTTTTTGTGTCGCAATGGGACAACAATATGAAACTTGCCTATGTGACGTTGCAAGGCCGCGGCAGGACCGATGCTTTGATCGCGGCCGTTGCAGAGCAATTGGCGACCGACGGCATCAAGCTGGCCGGAACCGTTCAGTCAAACCACGATCGTCCAGATCGCAGGAAATGCGATATGGATCTGGTGGTGTTGCCGGACGGGCCTATCGTCCGCATCAGCGAAGACCGTGGTGAGCTGGCGCGCGGCTGCATGCTTGATTCTGGTGCGCTTGAACAAACCGTCTTTACAGTCCAGCAGCGATTGGCGTACGCGGATTTCCTGATCGTCAACAAGTTTGGCAAGCGCGAATGCGAAGGTAAAGGCTTGGTTCCTGTAATTGCCGAGGCACTGGAGCGGGGCCTTCCGGTCCTGATCGGAGTGAACGGTCTGAACCTTGCCGCGTTCCTCGCATTTGCTGGAGAGGCCGCACATGCCCTGCAAGCTGACGTCTCGACAATTGCTGATTGGTGCAACGCGGCTGTGGCGGTGGAAACGGAACAGGCGTCCTGAAAGTGCCAGCAGATTCACCAAATGAAATAGTAAATCTTCAAGACGGGCCGATGACCCGTTGACATGACTCTGGCTTTCCGAAAGCCATGCCAATTTTGTAATCCATCTGTTATTTTCACATTTTTTCCGATTCAATCCCAACAGGTTTGCTTCGCGATGTTGGGGTGGGAAAGTCACCACAAAAGCTTGATGAGTGACAGATCAGCGCCAACCAGATCGTCCCAATACGCGAGCGGCAGGTCCGTTCTCTGACGGTGCCGCACCTGTCCGATGCACCTTGCCAGTCCGGAAGGAGGCCAGAGTGTTCGGCATACGCAGTGATAGACTTCTGAACTTCGTAGCAAGTCATCGACCCAAGACGACCGAAGCCCAGTGCCGACCTTCTTGCTCTTGGCGGCCTGAATTGACGTAGGTCATTCCAGATCCGAACGGTTCAGCGCATGTCGCATCTCAAGTCAATATTGGAGCGTGATCATGTGCTTTGAACGCAAAGCCGTTTTCTGCGCACCCGCCCGAACTCTGATCGAAACCTATACTGGCGCTGACCTGGCACGGGTCCGGGCAAAGCCTGCGGGGGTCTGGTATCCGAGGGCCGAGTGGGGCCGCGCGGTGTTGTAGTCGATCATCCAAGCGGCAATGAGATCGTGGGCATAGGCGGGGTTTCGGAACAGCGTCTCGTTCAGAAACTCGTCCCGCATCCGGCCGTTGAAGCTTTCTACAAAGCCATTCTGCATCGGCTTGCCCGGCGCGATATAGTGCCTATTCGATCTTATGTTCGGC
>JBKBOF010000073.1:0-13960 GCA_046294955.1 Paracoccaceae bacterium | reverse complement strand
ACAGACCATACACCGTAGGTTGCAGCGCTGGCGGCGCGGCGGTCAATTCGTCCAGAAACAAGATGGACGGCTGGGCAGGATCATCGGGCAGATCCTCGGGCCGATACCAGACGGTGCGCTGTGCGTCGTGGTCGTAGTAGGGCAGCCCGCGCAGATCCTGCGGTTCGATCGTGGTCAAGCGCAAGTCAAACAGCGTGGCCCCGGCGCGCGTGGCAAGAGTCTGGACGATCTCGGTCTTGCCGATCCCCGGCCGGCCGTGCAGCATCCACGACGCTGTCATGCCCCCTGCCCGCTGGGTCTGCCAACCCTGCCACAGCACCGCCAGTGCCTCTCCGGTGGTGACCGGCATCGTATTGATCGACATTGCGTTTCCTCCGCTGCGGAAGGACATAGGGGGCATGACCCCACCGGCAAGCACGGCCAAACGATGATTGGCTGGGCCGGGGTGTCTCAGGTCTTGAAGATGCGATAAATCGCCGGGATCACCAGCACGGTCAGCAAGGTTGAGCTGAACAAACCGAACAAGAGCGAAATCGCCAGCCCCTGAAAGATCGGGTCCGACAGGATCGTGACGGCGCCGATCATCGCGGCAATCGCGGTCAGAAGGATCGGTTTGAACCGGATCGCACCCGCCTCGATCAGCACTTCGGTCGGCGATTTTGCCGGATCAGCATGGCGGATGAAATCCACCAACAGGATCGAGTTGCGCACGATGATCCCCGCCAAGGCAATGAAGCCGATCATCGATGTCGCCGAGAACGGGGCGGAATACAGCCAATGGCCGAACATGATCCCCAGAAAGGTCAACGGCACCGGAGTCAGGATCACCAAAGGCAAGCGGAAACTGCCGAACTGCGCCACCACAAGGATGTAGATGGCCACTAAGGCCACGCCAAACGCTGCGCCCATGTCGCGGAAAGTGACGAAGGTCACTTCCCATTCGCCATCCCACAGCAAGGTGATTTTCGTCTCGTCTTCTGGCTGGCCATGCAGCGAAATCTCGGGTTTGGTGCCCTCCGCCCAATCCATGGCGTCAAGCGCATCGGCCACCGCCAGCATGCCGTAAAGCGGAGCCTCGAAACTGCCGGCCAGCTCGGCTGTCACCATTTCCGCCGCCCGCCCGTTGTGGCGAAACACCGGGAAACTGGCGCGTTCTTCGCGCACCGTGATCACGTCGCCCAGTTCGACCACGCCGCGTGCGCCGGGAATGACATTGGCGGGGATTGGTGTGGACAGAAAGCGCTCGTCCATGACCCGGTCGCCCTTGTCACGGGCGATCTGAAGCGGGATCGGATGACGCCCATCTTCACGGTGGGAGTAGCCGACCGTCGTGTCCCCGTTCAGCAGCGCCATGGTGTCAAACACGTCGCTTTCCTGCACCGCAAAAAAATCCAGATCATCGGTGCTGACCGTCGCCCGCAGACGCCGCGCCTGCGTGCCAAAGCTGTCGTCCACATCGACGATGAAGGGCACGGATTCGAACGCCTGCCGGATCTTGGTCGCGGCCTCGCGCCGTGCATCGGGCGTCGGGCCATAGACTTCGGCCAGCAAGGTCGCAATCACCGGCGGGCCCGGGGGGGGTTCGACCACCTTCAGGCTGGTGCCATCGGGAGTGTCCAACGCCGCAAGCTTGTCGCGGATCTCAAGTGCAATGGCATGGCTGGCCCGGTCGCGCAGATCCTTGCCGGTCAGGTTGATCGCAACATCCCCAAGGTTCGGTTCCTGACGCAGGAAACTGTGCCGCACGAGGCCGTTGAAGTTGAATGGTGCCGCCGTTCCGGCATGCGTCTGCACCGCAATTGCCTCGGGCAGACCCATGACAACGCGCGCCACATCCTGCGCCACCCGATCGGTTGCCTCGACGCTGGCGCCTTCAGGCAGATCGATCATGACGCTGAGCTCGGACTTGTTGTCGAAAGGTAGCAGCTTGACAGTCACATCCTTGGTGTAAAGTGCGGCAAGCGAGCCGAACGACAGCACCACAGTCAGCGCCAGAAACACGCTCGCCCGCGCCTTGGTTTTCAGCAACGGTCTTGCAACAACGGCAAACAGCGCGCCCAAGCGCCCGCCCGGCGCGCCATGCTCGCTGTCGTGGCCGTGCGACATGTCGGCATTGCCTGCGACCTTCACCATCAGCCAAGGCGTAATGATGACCGCGACAAAGAAGGAAAAGATCATCGCGGCCGAGGCGTTCGACGGAATGGGCGACATATAGGGCCCCATCAACCCCGACACGAACAGCATCGGCAACAAAGCCGCAACCACGGTCAGTGTCGCCACAATCGTCGGATTGCCAACTTCGGCAACCGCATCCACCGCCGCTTTCGCACGGGGGCGACCATCCCTCATGCCCCAATGTCGGGCGATGTTCTCGATCACCACGATTGCGTCGTCCACCAGAATACCAATGGAGAAGATCAGCGCAAACAACGACACCCGGTTCAGGGTGTAGCCCATGATCCACGCCGCAAACAGCGTCAGAAGAATCGTGACCGGAATAACGATTGCGACCACAATCGACTCGCGCCACCCGATGGCAAACAGGACCAGTGCGATGATCGAAATCGTTGCAAGACCAAGGTGGAACAGAAGTTCATTGGCCTTGTCGTTTGCCGTCTCGCCGTAGTCGCGTGTCACTGTCAGCGTGACGCCTTCGGGGATCAACCGTCCTTCTGTTGCCTCCAGCCGCGTCAATACCGCTTCGGCCACCACAACCGCGTTGGCCCCCGCCCGCTTGGCCACCGCCAGTGTCACGGCAGGCGCGCGGTGCAGGCTGTCGCCATCACGGGTGATCTGCGCCACCAACCTGTCGGAACTGTCCGGTACGAAAGACACATCGGCCACATCCGACACATAAACCGGCCGCCCATCGCGCGAGGTCATGACCAGACCGGCCACTTCAGCAGGTGCCGTCAGCGTCTCGCCCACCACCAAGGCCACCTGTTCGCCGCCGTCGCGCAACATGCCGGTGTTCAGCGATGCGTTGGCCTGCGCAACCTTGCCCGCCAACTGCTGCAAGGTGATGCCATAAAGCGCCAGCCGTTCCGGGTCCGGGGCGATGCGGATCACCTCTTGCGCGTCGCCCACCAGGTAGGTCAGCCCGACGCCTTCGGACTTGGCTGCCTCGGCCTGCAATTCGCGGGCGATGCGGGTCAGGTCGTTCGCGGAAACATCCGTCCCCGGCGCGCCCGAAAGGGTCAGCGTCAGGATCGCCACATCGTCGATACCGCGCCCGATCACCAAGGGTTCGGGGATGCCCAACGGAATTCGATCCATATTGGCGCGCAGTTTGTCATGCACTCGAAGGATCGCATCTTCTGCCTTGGTTCCGACCAGAAAGCGCGCCGTGACCATCATGGAATCGTCGCGGGTCTGCGAATAGACGTGCTCGACGCCGTTGATGCCCTTGACCAGAACCTCCAGCGGTTCTGTCACCAGCTTGACGCCATCTTCGGCGCGCAAGCCTGGCGTTTGCACATGGATATCGACCAGAGGGACCGAAATCTGCGGTTCTTCTTCGCGGGGCAAGCTGATCAGGGCGACGAGACCCACGGCGACGGCGGCCAGTATGAACAGCGGCGTCAGCGCACTGGCAATGAAGGCGCGCGTCAGCCCTCCGGCAAGGCCAAGGCCCTTTTGCACAGACTTGGTCATTCTGCATCCCCTGTCAGCACATCGCCGACTTGAAGACCGGACAGGATTTCAACCATCGCCATGCCGTCGATCTCGTGACGCTGACCCGGAACCACAGCCCGAAGACCGGCGGTGGTTTCAACGAAATCCAACCCCTGCCGGGTCACAAGGGCGGTCTGTGGCACCAGAAGCGCCTCGCGTTCCCCCACCGGCAGCCGCACCAGCATCCGCGCGTCAATAAAACGATCCGACAGATCCGGCACGTCCACGTCGGCCACCACACGGCCATTTTCGATCAGGGGATAGACGCGGGCCAGCACCCCCTTCGTCGCTACGCCCATGCCTTCGATCCGGATCTCGTCCCCAGCGTCCAAGGCCATGGCGTGCCGTTCCGGCACGGCAATGCGCAAGAAAATACCGCCGCCCCCGATCGTGGCCACCGCTTCGCCCGGCATCACCACGGCCCCTTCGGACACCGGCACATCCAGCACCCGACCGCCTGTCGGCGCCAACACCGCGCCCTCGGCGGCCTGCTGTTCAACGACCTGCTTTTCCGCCCGCATGGCAGAAATCTGACCGTCCAGCACATCAACTTGCGTGCGCAGCGCATCAAGACGCTGCACCGTTGTCACGCCCCGTTTCAGCAGGTCTTCCCCACGGACCAATTCGCTTTTGGCATTGTCGAGTTGGGCCAGAAGCGCTGCAACCTGTGCCTCGACCGCCCGAAGTTGCAACGCCAGCTTTTCATCGACGATCTGCCCCAGCACCTGTCCCGCAGTCACTTCGTCACCCTCGGCCACAGCCAAGGCAACAAGAGTACCCCCCAGACGGGCACGGGCGGGCACGCGGTCGCGCGCCTCGATCCGGCCGTAAACGGATTTCCATTCCGTGATGGCCACCGAAGCCAGCGGTTCGGCCTGAACCTGCCATGGCAGGATCAGGACAATCGCTGCAAGAAATGCTTTGGACATGACGTGATTCCTTTGCGACTCATCCCGGGGCGCTCGATGTATTCACTTTTTTGAATATATAGTCCAGAAAAAAATAACGCCGCTACAGCCAACCGCGACGCTTGAAGTAAAGATAAGGCAATATCGCGGACAGCACCATCACAACCAATGCCGCCGGGTATCCGTAAGGCCATGTCAGTTCCGGCATGTTGGTAAAGTTCATGCCATATATCGACGCGATCAGGGTTGGTGGCAGAAACACCACCGATGCCACCGAAAAGATCTTGATGATACCGTTCTGCTCGATTCCGATCAGGCCGAGTGTGGCATCCATCAGAAAGGTGATTTTTTGCGACATGAAACCAGTATGATCCGCTAGCCCGCGCACGTCTGCGTCAAGATCTTTCAGACGGCTACGCACAGCACGGGCATTGCTCGCATCGCGGAGCCGCTGCCCCCAGAACACGAACATCCGGTCGAGACTGCTGAGACTTTCGTGGATGGTGGACACCATATCGCCCTTGCGTCCGATCTCTTCCAGCACCGACCGCCAACCACTGCCCCTACGCGCATTGGCGCCATCCTTGGCAAAAATGCTGCGCGAAATGTTCTCGATGTCCCGGCTGAGCCGTTCAAGCACGTCAGCCAGCCGGTCCACTACCACCTCAAGCAGCGAAAGCATGGCCTGCTCACTGCACCCGCAATCAAACGCGCCTTTCGACGCCCGCAGCACAAATATCTCGAACGCCTTCGGCGCGTGATAGCGGATCGTCACAAGCTGTTTTGATGTCAGCACAAACGTCACAGGTGCAGTGACGGGCGTATCGCCTTCGGTCTGAGCCGGGATCGTCACGGTCATGAACAAGGCGCCATCCTCGGTGTACAGCCGAGACGATTGTTCAATCTCCTCCATTTCCTCGCGTGTCGGAAGATCAAGGCCAAGTGCCGTTTCAATTGTGGCCTCCTCTTCATTCGTCGGCGATATCATGTCCAGCCACACGGCAGACACCGGATCGGCCTCGGACATCGATACCAAACGCCCGTCCCGCTCTGCATATCCGTTGATCATGTGACCGCCCCCGATTTTTCCAGGTCGTATCACACCAAACGTGGCGGACACCAGAGTTGCAACTGAGGACTTGAAAGGCCCAGAAAGCTGTTATACGTCACCATCAGATGGCGGGTGGGCAGGCAGGCTATGCACCGGATTGCAAATCCGTGAAGATCGGTTCGATTCCGATACCCGCCTCCAAATCCTTTCAGTTACTTAGCAGAATTTTTCCGCCCCTGCGGGCGGGCATTTTGCAAGACGTTTTGCAGATCCGTTCACGCTCCACCCCGTTTCGCGGCGATCAGAGCCGCCAGAACCGTGTCGGATTCGCCGTTTGCGAGGAGCGCACAGTGTTTAATGACGTTCTGCACATGGCGCAGGCTTCAGTTTGTGAAGGACGCAATCTGCGCAAGGGTCAGGCCAGCGTCCAGCAGCCGCGTGGCGGCCGTGCCGCGCGCATCCTGAGGGCGCAGCGTTTCGGACAGGCCCGCCTTGTCGCGCCATTTCCGCACCACCTGCGAAGCGCGTCCGTCGGTCAGCGGGCGTCCGCCTGATCAGGACCTCGCATCACGGCATCGAAATGCGGCGTGCGCATCAAGGCCGATCACATCAGCCATTCGACCGGCAGCCAGCCGACCACGGTCACGACCAAGCGCTTCAGGGCGGTCGAGCCTGGCTCTTTGGTAACAACCGTCTGGCGCCCGGTGTCGATCCAGACCTTGTGGCCGCTTTGGAGCCTGACTTGCCAGGCGAGACCTGCCAGCCCGAGATCAAAAGCGGTGTGCAGAGCCTCGGCCATCTGTTGGCTTTCGATCAGAATTCCCATCTCGGTATTCAGTGTCGTCGAGCGGGGATCGAAATTGAAGGAGCCGACGAAAATTCGTGCACCGTCAACGGCAAAGGTCTTTGCGTGCAGGCTGGCCTTGGACAATCCGAACCGGCGTCTTTTTCTGCTTTTGCGGTCGGCCCCGGCGCCGGCGTGCAACTCGAAAAGCGTGACGCCCGCGCGCAGCATTGCATTGCGGCGCTTTGCATAACCTGCATGCACCGCCACAACGTCTGTGGCCTCAAGCGAATTGGTAAGCGCACGCACCGCCACGCCGCGCGCTGTCAGAGTGACAAACGCCCCGAGCCCTTCCTTGCCCGGCACCAGATATGGCGACACGACGTCGATCTTCGTCTCGATCTGACCCACCGCCTGCATCAGGCGCGTGGCCAAGAGGTCTTCGCGCGGAACCGCGCCTTGCCCTTTGACCGGGTCGTCGCTGACCAGAACGGCGCGCGTCCATTCCAAACTGAGATCGCCGCTGGTCAGCGCAGCCATGATATCCGAGCTTTCAAGAACTGCGCGGTATTCAACGAATTGTGGGCGATTTCGGAAACGCGCAAGGCCGTCGCCAACAGTGCCCGGACCACGGACGCTTCCCACGATTGGCCCGACAGGATGCGCTGAGGGGCAGGCCCAATAACGGTCGAAATCTTCCGACACCCGTGGCACGATTGCACCCGCCGCCAACACATCGAGATCGACGAACAGCGCCTCGGGGCCTGCGTCAAAATACCTGTCGCCAACATTGCGCCCGCCAAGGACTGTCACCACCCCATCGACCGTGAAGGACTTGTTGTGCATCCGGCGGTTCAACCGAAAGAAATCAAAAGTATAGCATAATGTCTTGAATCGGCGCAGGTTGAACGGGTTGTAAAGGCGCACTTCGATATTCGGATGCGCCTCAAGCGCCGACAGTTCCGGATCAAGCCCCGCTGTGCCGTTGTCATCCAGAAGCAGCCGCACGCGCACGCCCCGATCCGCAGCGCGCCGAAGGGCATCCAGCAGCATGTATCCTGTCAGATCACCATACCAGATGTAATACTGTGCATCGATTGCCGACACCGCCGCATCGGCCAATGTGATCCGCGCGGCGAAGGCGTCGGCCCCATTCGACAAAGGCCTGACACCGGTCAGCCCCGCTTGTCCATCTGGCTTTGGCGCAACCGCCGCCGCGATGGAGCCAGTGATCACGGGGGGCAGAGAGGTGCTGATTGTGCGCCCCGAAACCTCAGGCACCCGGAACACCATGCGCGCCAAAACAACAGCCAGCGCCGCACCTCCCAAAATCCCCAATAGAATTTCGAACGCTGCCATCACTTCGTGCCTGTCTCGCGGTTTGCCTCGGAAGGTATCAGATGCCTGAACCGTCCGATGATCGGCCGGTGATCTGACGCCATCACGGCATCCGGCCCGGCGATGACACCGCTGTTCAGCAGTTCCAGATCACGGCTGTACGCCAGACGGTCAAGGTTCATAAACGGACGACCCGCCGGAAAGGTCGGGCCGGGGCTATGCACGCACAGCCAGTCGGGCACCGTCTCGAACCCCTTCTGATCGCTCCATTCGTTGTAGTCACCGGCGATGACGGTCGGCCTGTGATCAAGTTCGGCCAACCGCGCGATTATAAAGCCAAGCTGCTTGCGGCGGTTGCCGCGCAGCAGGCCCAAATGCACCCCAACGACACGCACTGCCAGACCCCGCACCGTCAGATCGGCGATGACCACACCGCGCGGCTCGAGGGCGGGCAGGTCATGAAGGCGTATCGCGCCCACCTCGATGCCCGGCCGTTTGAGCATGGCAATCCCGTGCCAGCCAAGGCCGACAGCGTTTGGCGTCAGGTCAATCACCTCGAAAGGACCAATCCGGCCCTGAATGCGCGGCAAGGCGGCCGGACGCGGGTGCATGCGGAAATCGGCTTCCTGCAACAAGACAACATCAGCATCAAAGCCCACGATGGCGTCTACCGTCCGCGTCGGACGGCGGCGGAAGTCGCGACCAAGCCCGGCGCGGATGTTCCAGCTTGCCACTGTAAGCTCGGTCATTCACGCTGATCCTTTTGGCGCCAACGCCCCGTACAGGACATTCTCAGACATGATACCTATTCATTTCACGCTTCTTTTCCAAGCAGTGGGGCCGGTCTTACGCGAAGGTCACCTCAAAGCCGGGTGCCGATCTTGATCCGTGACAGCCATGAAGCGGCAGGCATGCCTTTTGGAATGCAGGCCGCGATAATCATCAAAGAACGCGAACTTCCGGGATTTTGGACCGCGAAGAACCGAGTAGCCATTTGTAGCAGTTCCCTCTCCTCCTTCAGGATGCGGTTCTCACGCCGAAGGCGCTCATTCTCCCGAAGAAGGTTCTGGTAAGTGTCGGGCGGACCAGCAGCGTCGCAGATCGCCTTCACCGATTTGTTCGGAATCGAAAACCCACCCCCCGGATCAGACGCCACCTGACGCGGTATCAGCCCACTTGTCTGCGCGCTAAGATCCGCATCCCTCTTGAAATCGTCGCAAAGTATCGCTGCCATATCCTGTCTCCTTGATGGCGAGTTTTGCTCTCATAAAACCGCAACGAAACCGAGGTCCAGTGCGGCCACCAACCTGCATCTGTCCGATGGAGAAAATTGTGGTCACGCGGCTGGATCTTCCATAGCCTGACCGTCGTGGTGACGATGTGCCCCGAACCAAAGGTTTTACCTCTTTGCTTTTGCATTGCTGAAGGATCTCCGCGCAACGATTCACTAGGACGCATCATAGATGAAATGCGTCACAGCTTTCCTCACTCTGATTACCACGGCGACACCGTTCCTGGGCTGTTTGAAAGCCTCAGCTTCGAAGAACGGTTGGGCCTGCTTGTTGATCGCGAAGCCGCAGAGCGTGACGCCAAGAGACTGGCAACCCGGTTGCGCTTTGCCGCCCTGCGTCACGCAGCCTGCGTTGAAGATATCGATATGCGTAGCCCGCGCAGCATCGATGCGGCTGTTATGGCGCATCCGATCGATGGTGGCTGAATCAACCGCCATGAAAATCTGCTGATCACAGGGCCAACAGGCTTGGGAAAAAGCTGGATTGCCTGCGCCCTCGGAAACAAGGCCTGCCGTGATGATCGGCGCGTCGTCTATCACCGCGCGCCCCGCCTGTTCCAGATGCTGGCCATCGCCAGAGGCGACGGGCGGCATGCCCGTGTCCTCAAAGCGATCGAACGCACTGAATTGCTCATCCTCGACGATTGGGGGCTGTCAGTTCTATCACCGATCGAGCGTCGCGATCTGGTTGAAATCCTTGATGACCGCCAAGGCTGCGGCTCGACCATTGTGACCAGCCAGTTGCCTGTCGATCAATGGTTCGAGGTGATCGGAGATCCCACCCTCGCAGATGCCATCCTCGACCGACTGGTCGACAATGCGCACCGTCCGACGCTCAGCGGCGACAGCATGCGCAGGAAGATGAGCACGATGAAAACACTTGACCAGGGCGTCGCGCCCTGACCCAATAATACCCGGTGGCCAGCCTGCCCGAGGGCGCAAAATGGCTGCCCGAGATCACGCGAAATCACTGCCCAACTTTCTCGAAATGCACATTGACCGACGCGCTGGGTCGAAAGCGGACTGCTGCACAGTGACCAGATCCCATGCCAAGGCCGCAACGATCCGAACAATTGGTTGAGCTGCCAGTTATGCAGTCACATCGGGCAAGGCCAAGCGGGCACCTGTGAAAATGTGAGTCAAGATTTTACCTTCTGGCCAATTCCTTGCGGCATCAACACAGTTCGAGCGGAACCAAGTAAGCCTTTCAAGGGTTTCGCTGATTGAAAACTTCGATCAGGGGCGCGTGATGGCAGATGAAGCAACCGGCAAGAATGTCTCCCGCAGTCTGCCTTCATTGCCCTTGGCTTTGCTTCCGGTCGTCCTGACGCTGGGCCTTCTGGCGCTTCAACTGTTTTACTATGGGGATTTCACGCCCCACATCCCCCTGATTTGTGGCTTGGCGATTACCAGTTTGTTGGGGGTGCTGCGCGGCATGGCGTGGCTGGATATCCGCGAAGGTATCTTTCACGTTATCCACGTGTCCCTGCCATCACTGTCGGTGCTGATTGTGGTCGGGATGATCATTGGTGTCTGGATCGCCTCGGGTACGGTGCCGACTTTGATCTACTACGGGCTGGTCCTGTTGAACCCGTCTATTTTCCTCGCCGCGGCGATGATCCTGTGCGCGGTGGTATCGATGTCGCTTGGCACCAGTTGGGGCACGGTCGGGACCATCGGCCTTGCATTGATGGGCATCGGTGCTGGCTTTGGTATCCCGCCCTATTGGACGGCAGGCGCGATCGTATCGGGGGCTTTTTTTGGTGACAAAATCTCGCCCCTGTCGGATACGACCAATCTGGCGCCTGCGGTCACGGGAGTCACGGTGTTCGACCACATTCAGAACATGCTGCCGACCACGATTCCCGCGATGCTGATCGCGCTGACGGTCTATCTGGTCGCAGGCTATGGACTGATCGAGCCGGGCGATACCAACTTTGGCGCAATCAACCAGATCACCGAGCGGCTCGACGCGCAGTTCGTACTGGGTTGGATCCCGTTACTGCCCGCCGTGATCGTCATAGTCCTGGCGCTGATGCGCAAACCGCCGCTTCCGTCGCTGTTCGCCGGTGTTTTGGCGGGTGCCGTCGTCGCGTTCTTCCTGCAGGGCGAAGGGCTTCACGATATCTTTGCCTATGCGCAATCGGGTTACACCATAAACACGGGGGTTTCCGATATCGACAGCCTACTGAATGCTGGTGGCATCCAGTCGATGATGTAGACCATTTCTCTGATGCTGATCGCCTTGGGCTTTGGCGGCGCGTTGGAGCGGACGGGCTGCCTTGAGGCCATCATCCAGGCGATCATCGCCCGCGTAAAAAGCTTTGCGGCGGTGCAGATCTCGGCCATCGGGACGGCGTTTGCGACCAACGTGGTGGCGGGCGACCCCTATATTTCGATCGCGCTGCCGGGGCGGATGTTCGCGCCGCTCTACCGTGGCATGGGATATTCGACGCTGAACCTCAGCCGGGCCGTTGAAGAGGGTGGCACCTTGATGAGCCCGCTGATCCCGTGGAACGCTGGCGGTGCCTTCGTCATCTCTGCCCTGGGCCTTGGGATCATGTCGGGCAACCTGGAAAACCTGCTGTACATCCCGCTGGCCTTTGCCTGCTGGACGGCGCCGCTGATCGGCATCTTTTATGCCATAACAGGCCTTTTCTCTCCGCAAGCCACAGACGCCGAACGCGCAAGCTGGGAAAAGAGCGATGAGGATGTAATGGACCTGAAGGATCACGCACTGGCCGATAGAGAGGCCATCTGAACTCGGTTCCTTGGTTGACGAAGCGTGGTGTCTGACGTTCCGATGGATTCCCCCCGCGTCGGCGGGCCCGACACGTCGGGTATTCTGCCTTTCGCATCATCAACAACAGCTGCCGTCCGGCAGATCCAACGGTTTGTGCTGCACCTATGGGACGGGTGTGTCGTCAGTGCAACCAAAAGGCGATGACAGCCAGCGTCATTGTCTGGCAACAGTGTCTGTCTTCCGCACGGAGCCTGCCAAGGCATGCCGGCTTTGCTGGTCACATTTGGCGATTGTGACCAGCATTCGCCCGATTGTGGTTTGGAACGAATGAAGCAGCGCGTTGGTTCAATAGTCAGTGTCCGGTGTTTGGACCCCCACCTTCACTACACCTGCACCAGACCACGCCGCACAGACAGATTGCGGTCTTGTTTCCCTCAGAAAGGCAATCAGATGAATGACACAGACAGACCCGGTGGGTCGAAGTCGCAAATTGGCAATCAGGCATCCTTGGGCAGCGTAGCCACCGACATCAAGGAAGCCGCTGCCAGCAAGTTTGACGACGCAATGACCGAAGTCCGGTCCCGCGCGGGCGACGCCAAGGACGGCGTGGCAGACGAGGTAAAGGACGTGGCAGCCGCATTGCGTCGCGCGTCCGAAGACTTGCGCGGCGGGTCCGCACAAGAGCGCACGCTGGGCACGATGGCCAGCAGCCTTGCTGATGTGTCCGACCAGATCCGCGACAAGGATCTTGGTCAGATCGTACAGATGGTCAGCAAGGTTGCGCGCGATAATCCGATGCTGTTTCTGGGCGGAGCAGCCCTATTGGGCTTTGCTGCCAGCCGCTATGCCAAGGCGTCAGGGCCGTCCGGCAACTCCAACATCGCGCAGGCCGACATCAAAGCGGGGGTTGATACCTTTGTGGATGAAGGCAATCCGAACACCCAACCCATGCATGCCACGCTATGACCGGCCCGAAATCGACCGGCGAAATGATGGCAGACATCATGGGCAATGTCAGCAATCTGGTCCGCAACGAAACAGACCTTGCACGTGCTGAAATCGGTGAAAGCCTTGGCAAAGCCGGCGCGTCGCTCGGGTCGATGGCCCTTGCGCTTGTTGTGGCCATCACCGGACTTAACCTGACTGCGGCGGCACTGGTCGCGGTCGTGGTCCGGGCGGGTCTGTCCCCCGCCTGGGCCAGTGCGGTGGTGGGGGCTGTCTTTCTGGTTATCGCCTTTGCCCTGTTTTCCACCGCAAAATCCGCCCTCAATCAGATCGGCTTTGTGCCGACCCGCACCGCGCAGAACGTCTCGCGCGATGTTGCGGCCATAAAGGACTCGTTCAATGACAAATGACACCCGCACTTCCGACGATATCGAGCGCGATATCCGCGACGAGCGCGCACAGATGAGCTCGTCGATCGACAGCCTGCAACAGAAGTTTTCGGTGGATGCCATCGTGACCGACATCGGGTCGATGTTTCGTGGTCAGGGTGGTGACATCGGGCGCGCCATAAGCCAGACCGTGGGTCGCAACCCGGCGGCAGTGGCAGTGGTCGGGGTTGGTCTGGCCTGGCTGTTTCTGGGCCAGAACCGGGAAAGGCATGACGATGGGGACGGCACCACCCGAGCGCACTCTTCCCGTCTTGGCCGCGACCGCCACTCGGGCAGATCGCGGTCGCGCGAAACCGGCACCACGATCGGTTCAGGCAATCAGTCGCTGCGCGATCGCGACCAGCAATGGTTCGACACGTCGCCGAATTCCGGTGGTCAAAGGTATCGGGGGCCCGACTTTGGGGATGACGGCCGGACCGGGCTGACAGGCCGGATGCAGAACGCCGCAAGCGCCGTGGGCGACGCGGTATCTGATGCTGCGACCAGCGTGAGCCATGCAGCGTCGGACCTGACAGATCGTCTGTCAGACGGTCTTGATGACCTGTCCGAAGAGGCGCGCGCACGCGTCGTGGCGGCCCGCCGTGCCGCCCATGAGGCCCGGCTTGAATCCGGTGCCGCGATGGAAAAAGGCATGAACTCTGCCACAGGCTTTTTCGACAATCAGCCGTTGGTCGTTGGTGCCCTTGCCGTTGCATTCGGGGCTGCCCTGGGGGGGATCTTGCCCCATTCCAAGCTGGAGGACGACACTCTGGGCGACAGCAGCGACCGGCTATTCG
>JBKBOF010000072.1:0-14062 GCA_046294955.1 Paracoccaceae bacterium | reverse complement strand
GATCGCCACCAAAGTGGCGGACATGATGGCCGCACCTTCCATGTCGAACCCCTGCACCTTGTCGTAGATCGCGATGGCAATGGTCTTGGTCTGCCCCGGAATTGACCCACCCATCATCAGGATCACCCCGAATTCGCCCAAAGTATGGGCAAAGACCAGCACCATCGCGGTCAGAACCCCGGGCCAGGCCAGCGGCAATTCCACCTTCCACAGGCTACGCCACGGCGACAACCCGCAGCAGGCCGCCGCCTCGCGCACCTCGACCGGCACCGCCTCGAACCCACGCTGTGCGGGCTGGATGGCAAAGGACAGGTTGAAGATCACGCTGGCGACCAAGAGCCCTTCGAAGGTGAACACCAACTGATGCCCGAACAACCGCTGCCACAGGTCGCCCACCGGCGAATTGCGGCCAAAGGCCAGCAGCATGTAGAACCCGAACACCGTGGGCGGCAGCACCAGCGGCAGCATCACGATGGCCTCCACCAGCCCTTTGGCGCGGAACTGGTTGTAGGCGAGCAAACGCCCCGCAAGAACGGACAGCGGCAACAGGATCACCACCGTCCAGCCCGCCAGACGCAACGACAGGTAAAGCGCCGTCCAGTCCATGCGTCGTCAGTTCCCCTTGGGCAGCACGAAGCCGTATTTCTCCATGATCCTGCGGGCGGTGGGTGACTGCATATAGGCGTAGAAGTCTTCGGCCACCGGGCCCGCGTTTTTCAGCAGCACCATGCGCTGCAACAGCGGATCATGCCAGTCGTGGTCGATCAAGGCGAATTCGCCCAAGGATTTCACCTCGGGCGCCAGGGCCAGCGAATAGGCAATGATGCCGCCGTCAGCATTGCCCGAAAGCGCGAATTGAGCGGCTTGACTGACGTTTTCGCCCAGTACGATATTTGGCTGGATCTTGTCCCACAGCCCGCGATGGCGCAGCGACTCTTCTGCGCGCAGGCCGTAGGGGGCGTGGTCTGGGTTGGCGATGGCGAATTTGGTCAGCGTTCCCGCGTCCAGCATCGCCGCCAGATTGTCGAGCGCCTCGTCCGCCTTCAGGGCCGATCCATGCGGCACAATGATCACGATGCGGCCTTCGGCATAAAGTTCGCCCTCGTTCTTGGTGAAACCTTCGGCGTGCAACTCGGCGATGAATTTCTGATCCGCCGCCATGAACATCTGGAACGGGGCGCCATGCCGGATTTGCGTGGCGAAATTGCCGGTCGATCCCATCGACAGCTCCACCTTCTTGCCGGTGTCGGCCAAGAACGATGCCGCAATCTCGGCCACCGCGAATTTCAAATCGGCGGCGGCGGCGATCACCGGAACTTCATCCTCAGCCAACAGTGGACTGGCAAAAACAATCGCCGCGACAGCGGCAATGATCGAACGGCTGGAAAGAGTGAAGAACATGCGCGATTCCCAGAGATATGTTTGTTCGCACATATCGACGGGAACTGCCTTTAAGCGCAAGCGCTATTTTCGCCCGGGAATATCCTTCGGCAGCCTACCAGCGCGACCCATGGGGATAGCTGATCCGCCAGGTGTGCCCGACAGGTGAGCTGCATGGCGTAAAACGAGGTGGCGATCAGCGCATTGCCGCCAAAGGCAAAGCTCACCCCTGTCGTGCGCACCGGGCGCAGGCGGCCATACTCGGACCACGCCTGCCCGAAGATGGTATCGGGCCAGACCATCAGCGCCACCATCCAAAGCCCGATGCCCCAGACCATCGCCAGCACGATGTCGACCTTGATCGGGTCATCATGGTATTCCAGCAACCGCGAGGGGGCCGGGCCGTTTGTTCCAGCACACCCCACACGTCGAACACAAGGGCCAGCCCAAGGCCAAGCGCCATCTACCCATACATACTGCCAACGGATCGTGCCTACCAAGGGCCGCCATGGTCAGGCCCAGCAGGCGCGCGAGCGCCATCGCCACATTGCGTTCTGTCCGGGGCGGTTGGGTGATCATGCTTCAAAATTAACCTGTTAACAGGGTTAATGTCTGTTGCAAGCATGGACTCAAGAACCGCCGGCATGACGACTCCAGACACCCTGTACAGCGCCCGCCACACCGTCAAAGCCGAGTTGATGGCGCGGCTTGTACATCGCTTCTACGACCGTGTGCGCACCGATCCACATGAACATCCTTGATGCGCGGGGCCATTATGGCCGCGCGGGTCAGCCGCCGCAGCTTTGACCAAGGGAGACAGTCATGATCAGCGACGCACCCATGAATGACCCCACTGCCTTGACCACCTTTTTCGAGACCCGCTTCCACCAGATCCACCGCGCGCAATTGCCCGACCTGGCTGCCCTGGCGCTGAGGGTCGAACGGGTGCATGGCGACAACCCTGACGCACCACACGGGCTTGGCGGGTTTTCGCCGATGCAGGTCTTGTCATCACTTGGTGAACATTTTTCGCGGCCCCCCTGCGCGGCCCTGAAACCGCTCTGATGGCCACTTGGGTCACCGCACAAGATCATCGCGAAACCGGTCAATCTGGTGCTTCCGCACATTTTGGATCGTCACGATCCAGATGTCGCCGTTCGACAGCCGCCGCCAATACACAAAGTGATGCTCAAACCGGAAATAGAAGCCTTCGACCCCAAATTCGACCAGGTTTGAGCGCGACGCGACTCCGTGGCCTTCGATCCGTTCGAATGACGCGAACAGATCCATGATGTACCGATCCGCTTGCTCGGCGCCCAAACGGTCGCGCGTACCGGTAGATCTCGTCAAGCCGCAAGGATGCAGCTGCCTCGACGCGCACTGCCATGAACGTCAATCCCGGTTCCGGGCGATAGCCTCGGCCGCCGTCAATGGGCGGTAGCTTTGATCAGACGTCGCGAAGGCGCGTGTCAGTTTGGACTTCAGCCGGTCGAACGACCCGCGCTACGCCCGTTCCTTGTCACGCTGGATCAGGTCGCGAATATATTCGCTGATGTTCTCGTAAGACCCGGTCTCACCGACCTTCGAGGCTACGAACTCGCTCAGCGCACCGCTGATCCGCACCGTCATCGTTGTCGTCTGCGACATGGGGCCTCTCCGCATGTCTGTATTCAAGATACGCAAGAATGAAGACGCACGCACGCAAGGGATGGTCTGGTTTTACCGTCGCAGACATCACCGCCGATCACGGTTGCAGTCTCGCCCGGTTACAGCACAAGCTGGGCAATCGGCCCATACCCGAGTTTGCCGGCCGCAACAGACAACATCGCTTGGATCGCAAAAATCTTGATGTGCAAGCAAAATTAGGGAACATTGGTTTACGGAGGTTAGCGACATAGCGCGTGTCGGCTGATAGGTTTTGTTTGACGAAGGAAGTGCCCGCTGATCTGCGAAAACCGAAAGATGGAGTGACAAACAATGTTCAAGACCGCAATGACGCTGATGGTTTCCATCGCAGCCACTGTGATCTCATTCTCTTCGGCAACGGCAGAGGAATTGACATGGCGGGACGATATCGAGCCGATGATCGCCGCCAAATGTGGGGCCTGTCATGGTTCCGACAAGCCGACATATGGCGAGTGGCGACTGCTCAGCGACGAAGATCGTGCGAGGGTTGGATCGCGCATGGACAGCTACGACCACTTTATGTCTTACGTAATCTGGCCGGCGACCGGAGCAATGCAGCGGCGCCTTGACGACGGCACCAATCTGGGTGGTCAACCTGGAAACATGTACGTGTTTCTGGGAGCAACGGACGAGGAGCGGGCTGAAAACCTGAAGATGCTGAGCGACTGGCTTGGCGCTTGGAACCTGAATCGCTGGACTGCCAGAGATGACGTCCCGGGCGTTACCAAAGAGCAACTTGAAGCGATCATCGCTCAATTCTGATCCAACAACATACTCGGCCCGGCAACAGCGCCTTCGCGGCACATAAAGAAACCTGTGAACGAGGAGCATTGGCGGCCCGCCCGAAGGCTTGGGTGAAGCTAAGTACGGATGCGTCCCCATCTTCAACGATGATAGTCTACTCGACGTTCGGAACTTTTTCAGTGTTTTGAGATCCTGACACTCGCTGTGCACACCGGCACCTGATGTCCTGATCTAAATCAAGTAAGGAAAGCCGCGGATATGGAATGGGTGGCAAATGATTGATTTTGCCTTCAACGCCGGGCTCACTCCGCGCTTTTCCTCGCCAGCGTTTGGTACGCAACCGACCAAGATGATAACCGCCGAGGCCGGCCTGCGAACGTTTCGGGGCGACCCGCCGCGCGTGGTGTTGGAGGTCGAGGAGGATGCGCTCGTGCCGCAGGGCGCGCCGATCGCACGTCTGCGTACAGCACCCGACGTATGTTTCGTGTCACCGATGCCCGCGCGCGTGGCAAGGATCACTCTGTCGCGGGGTCACAGGTTATCTGAGATCGTTTTGTTTCACGAAGCGGGCGGTGATACGGTGTCGCATGACATCGCCGAGGTGGAAACCGAGGCGGGACTGCGCCGGCTTATGCAGAATTCGGGTCTTTGGCTGTGGCTGGAGCGTCGGCCTTTTGGCGGGATGCCCGCGCCTGAGGAGCGGCCGGGAGCGATCTTTGTCATGGCCTCGGACACGACCCCACTTGCCCCCGATCCGCGGCTGGCCCTTGTCGATCGAGAGGAATCGTTCGGCCGTGGACTTCATGCGCTGTCCCGGCTGACTGACGGACCGGTCTTTGTGTGCCAGCAACCGGGCCCGGCCCTGTTCGACGGGGCGTCACCCGCCGGACGCCTGCGCTTGGTCGAGCATGGGCCACGCCACCCGCAGGGCGCGGCAGGCCTGCGCATTCATGCGCTGTTTCCGGCCACACTTGAAACCCCGGTCTGGAGCATCCACGCCGAGGATGTCGCCCATCTCGGCACTCTGATCGCGACCGGAACGCTTCCCATGACGCGTCTGGTCAGCGTTGCTGGTGCGGCCCTGCGCGAGGCGCGGCTGGTGCACACTCAACCCGGCGCCGATCTGCGCGGGCTGACGCACAGGATCGTGCAGCCGGGTCCGCATGTGGTTTTGTCCGGATCGCCGCTCGACGGGCACCCTGCCCACTGGCTGGCGCCGCGCCACAGGCAGGTCACGGCTTGGCCGCGCCCGCCGCAAGCCAAGCCGGCGCACTGGTTCGTCGCGGCGCTGACGCGTTCTGCCACGCCGAAACCCATGATCCCGAACGCAGCGCTTGACCAAAGTTTCGCCGCCACGCTTCCTGCTGCGGCTTTTGTGCGGACCGTGACATCAGGCAATGATGAAACCGCGATGAAAATGGGGCTGCTGTCCCTGCTCGAAGAGGATGTGGCGCTGGCCGACTATGTTCTGGGCCGCGATGTGCATCTGCCGGACGTGCTGCGTGTGATGCTGGACCGGATACGCGCCGAGTTTGCGGCATGACGAGGGGCATCTGGACCCGCGAGACTGTCGCGCTGCTGCTGATGGCAGCCTACCTGCCGATGGCGGTTTTCTGGCTGTGGTCGGGCGGCTCAGGGGCGATCCAGCGGCTGGGTCTGGCCGCGGTGGTTCTTGCCTTCTGGAACCTTTTGTTCCTTTTGGCCCGCGCCCAGCCTATCTCGCTGTCCGTTGTGATCACGGCATTTGCCATCGCGATGCTGGCCCCCGAGGATCTGGGGGTGTTCCGGCTGGTCCTTGGTATCAGTTTCGGCGCGGTGTTCGGCGAGCTGGTCTTTGGCGGCTGGGGCCGCAACGTGGTGAACCCAGCGACCGTGGCGCTGTCGTTCCTTGGCTTTGGCTTTCCCGGGTTTGACTGGCCTGAGTTTTCCGCCCCGATGCTCTGGGCCGCGCTGGCAGCGGCGCTGATCGGGGGGGTGACGGGGATCCTGCCCGTCGGCGTCCTTGCAAGCGCGGCCATTGTGGCGGCGGGCGCTGTTGCCGCCGACCTGGTGCCTGCCGCCGCCTTGCCCGCAGCGGCGATCGTGCTGGTCCTCCTTGTGGCCGATCCGGTCACAAGTGCTACGACCCTGCTGGGGCGGTGGTTGAACGGTGCGCTGTATGCCGGGCTGGTGGCCCTGTTTGCTGTCGGCTGGCAGGGCGCCGCCCCCGTGCAATACGCCGTTGCCGCAGCCCTGTTGACCTCGCTTGCCGCACCAGTGCTGGACGACCTGGCACTGGCGTTCTGGTATGCAAAAAGACGGAGGCGTCATGGCCGATCCTGACTGGAACCCTTGGCGGCGTCTGCTGGCCCTGCCCAATGAAAGCCGAACCAAAACGATTGTCGTCGCCTTTCTGGTGGCATCGGTCTGTGCGCTGCTGGTCAGCGGGGCCACGGTGCTGTTGCGCCCGATCCAAACTGCCAATCGCGCCGCCGAGGAACAGATCCGGATCGACGCACTGGTGGCCGGAATTCCGGGCATGGCAGACCTGTTGGGGCAGGAAGGCGGCACACTTTCCACCGTGGTGATTGACCTTGCAACGGGGCAGGCGACAACCGCTGTCACGCCGGATACCCTGGCCGCAGCGCTGGCCGACACGTCGAACTGGACCGCGCTGTCCCCGGAAGCGGACATTGCCGGTCTGGGCAGACGGCCAAACTTTGCGCAGGTGTTCCTGCTGCGTGACGGCAATGACATCTCGCTGGTGTTGCTGCCGATTTCGGGGATGGGCTACGGCGGACGGATCGACGCTTTCATCGCCTTGCGCGGCGACATGAACACGATCGCAGGCATTACCATCACCGGCCATTCCGAGACCCCCGGTATCGGTGGCAGGATCGAGGAACCGGCCTGGCAGGCAGGCTTTCCCGGCACCGAATTGCGGGATGACGGGGGCGATCTGCGCTTTGCGGTTGCCCGGACGCAGGCGTCGGGCCCTTACGAGGTGGATGGCATCACCGGCGCCACCCGCACAGGTCTGGGCGTGACCGGCATGGTCCGCTTCTGGCTGGGCCCGGACGGCTATGGCCCGCTGATCCACGCCGTTGAGCGCGGGGAGTTCTAGGCCATGGCAGAGCGGGTGGATTTCTGGGCGACCCTGACCGATCCACTGATCCGGCAGAACCCGGTCACGCTGCAGATCCTTGGCATCTGTTCGGCGCTTGCGGTCACGACCTCGCTGGCGACCGCGCTGACCATGTCGGTGTCGCTGACCGTGGTGCTGACGCTTTCGGCGGTCATCATCAGCCTGATCCGCCGCCACATCCCGGATTCTATCCGGCTGATCGTGCAGATCATCATTGTGGCCTCGATGGTGATCGTGATTGACCAGGTGCTTCAGGCCTACTTCGCGGAGATCAGCCGCGCGTTGTCGATCTATGTCAGCCTGATCACCACAAACTGCCTCGTCCTTGGCCGTACTGAGGCTTATGCCCGCCATCATTCCCCCCTTCCGGCAGCGGTGGATGCCATTGGCAACGGGCTTGGATACTCGTTGATCCTGCTCTTGATCGGCGGGGTGCGGGAACTGTTCGGTCGCGGCGCGTTGTTTGGCTGGCCGGTGATGCCGATGGCGGATGCGGGCGGCTGGTTCACTCCGCTGAGCCTGATGCTTCTGGCACCCTCTGCCTTTTTCCTACTGGGAGGGCTGGTCTGGGCGATCCGGTCGCTGTGGCCCAACCAGACCGAGGCCCCCGAACACACGCCGCTTCCCCGCACGAGGCCAGCTGAATGACCGGCCTGTGGTCCCTTTTCCTGTCGGCCGCCTTTGTCGATAACATGCCGCTGACGCTGTTTCTGGGGCTGTGCACCTTTCTGGCCCTGTCGCGAAATCCGGAAAGTGCTGTCGGCCTTGGCATTGCGATGACGGGTGTGCTGGGCGTTACGGTGCCGCTGAACTGGCTGATCTATCAGGGTTTGCTTGCGCCGGGGGCTTGGGGCTGGGCGGGGATGCCTGCGCTGGACCTGTCCTATCTGGCGCTTATCGCCTTCATCGGGGTGATCGCGGCCACGGTGCAGCTTCTGGAAATGCTGCTGGACAGGTTCTTTCCCGCGATCCACGCGGCGTTTGGCGTCTTTTTGCCGCTGCTGACGGTGCAATGCGCCATCCTTGCGGGCAGCCTGTTCATGGTGGACCGGGGATATGATTTTACGCAATCCGTGGTGTTCGGGCTGGGCAGCGGTGTCGGCTTTGCGGTCGCGGTGGTGATGCTGGGCGCGATCCGCACGCGGCTGGCCTATGCCGACCTGCCTGCGGGTCTGCGCGGACTTGGCATCGCGTTTGTCCTGACCGGGATCATGTCGCTCGGCTTCGCGTCCTTCGCGCAGATGGCGATGTCGCAATGACCGAGATCCTTCTGGGAACATTCGTGATCGTGGTGCTGGTTCTCGGGCTGGCGACCGGTCTTCTGCTCCTGCGCGCCCGGCTTGTCCCGGCTGGCGGTCTCGATATCGTCGTCAACGACACGCTGCATATCCGCGCAAAGCGCGGCGACAAGTTGCTGGAGGTGCTGCACAATGCCGACGTCCGTATTCCGGCGGCCTGTGGCGGCAAGGGAACCTGTGGACTATGCCGGGTCACCGTGGCGGGGGACGGCGCGGGCACCCCGCTTGCGACGGAACGCGGGGTTCTGTCACCCAAAGAGCGGCGGGATCATGTCCGCCTTGCGTGCCAGACCACGCTGCGCGGCGATGCCGCCGTGCAAGTGCCGGAAGGAATCGTCGGGGCGGGCGGCGGCTTTGACTGCACTGTGGTCTCGACGCGCATGCTGGCTCCGCTGATCCGCGAGATCATTCTCGACCTGCCGGCAGATCAGCCTTCGGCGTTCCGCGCAGGCGACTACATGCAGATCGTGGCTCCGCCCTTTCGGCTGGATTTTGGCACCCTTGACCTGCCGGAGGCGTTTCGTGATGCTTGGCACATTGCAGGATGGCATCGCATGAAGGTCGCCTCGGAGGTGGAGGTGACACGGGCCTATTCGATCGCCAGCACGCCTGAAAACAAGGGTCAGGCCGTGTTCAATATTCGTCTAGCCGTGCCCCCTGCGGGACGGGAGGAGGAGATCCCACCCGGCCTGTGTTCGTCCTGGCTGTTCTCGCTGAAGCCGGGCGATTTGGTCATGGCGTCTGGGCCGTTCGGGGACTTCCATGTCCAGCCCGGCCATCGCGAGATGGTCTTTGTCGGGGGCGGGGTTGGCATGGCACCTCTGCGCGCGATGATCCATCAGGAGCTTGGCCAAGGTACTGCCCGCAAGATCCGCTATTTCTACGGTGCGCGCAGCGCCGCCGACCTGTTTTATCGAGACGAGTTTGAAGCGCTGGCGGCGCGGCACCCGAATTTCAGCTGGACACCCGCACTGTCCGACCCTGCACCCGGTGACCGTTGGACAGGTCCGATCGGTTTCATCCATGAAGTGCTTCGCGCAGGTATGCGCGACAGTCCCGCCCCGGAGGAGTGTGAATACTACCTCTGCGGGCCGCCGGTGATGATCTCGGCCGTGCTGGCCACGCTGGACCAGTTGGGCGTTGAACCGGGCATGATCTTCTTTGACGATTTCGGAGGCTGAAACATGCAACGACACATCCCTTCGCGTCGCGGATTTCTGGGTCTGCTCGGTGCGGCGCTGGCCTGCCCGGGGCTCGTCCATGCCGCGTCACCTGAAACACTTTCAGGGTTTGCGTTTGGCACGACATGGCGGATCGTCGGCCCGCCTGATGCGCACCTTGAAAGGCTGCGCCCGGGGCTTGATGCCTTGTTCGGCAGCATTGACGCCGAACTGTCGCCGTGGCGAAGCGACAGCGTTGCATGCCGCTTCAATGCCAGTGCAACGGGCGCGGAAGCGACCGACGAAGTGATCCATGTGACCCGGACGGCCCTGCGACTGGCCGCAGAGAGTGACGGTGCCTTTGATCCCACGGTCGGGCCGCTCGTGGCGCGCTGGGGTTTTGGGGCAATCGAGGGCAGCGAGGTGCCGGATTGGCAGGGGGTGCAGGTCGCGCCGGGCAGGATCGTCAAGGCGGGCACCGGTCTGACCCTCGATCTGTGCGGCATTGCCAAGGGCCGTGCGCTTGACCGCGCCGCCGAACTGGCGCGTGGGTTCGGATTTGACCATCTTCTGCTGGATCTTGGCGGCGAACTTGGCGCGCTTGGTTGCCACCCGTCAGGCCGCGCATGGCAGGTTGCGGTCGAACACCCCCTTTCCGGTCCCGAACCGGCCGCCGTGCTGCACATGCCCGAAGGGATGGCCGTGGCGACCTCTGGCCTGCGCGCCCAAAGCTATGCTCTGGGTTCCCGCATCTGGGGCCATATCATCGACCCCGCAAGCCGCAGCCCGGTCAGCGGCCGCCTGCGGTCTGTGACGGTTCTGGCCGGTGACGCGATGACGGCGGATGGCTGGGCCACCGCCTTGTTTGCCGCGGGGGACGTCGCGGGGCCGGCGCTGGCTCGCACGCGAGACATTGCCGCACTGTTCCTGTTCGACGAGGAGTCGTTGCTGCGTCAAGTCACCACCGGTGGCATGGCGCAGGCCCTGACATTGAACGGAGCAAGACGATGATGGAACTGGTTCTAGCTGTCGCGATCATGGCTCTTGCCGCAGGGGGGCTGGGGCTTGGCCTGCTGCTCGGGCGCGGCCCGGCGCTGACCAGTTGCAGTGCGGCGGCCTGCCTGCCCGAAGGTCGTTGCGATGATTGTCCGCTGCGCGACCGGACCACCAAGGGAGAAGACCCCCAATGACCAAAGAGCGTATCGCGTCAATCATGCGACCGGATTTTCCTGCCCTATGTCCGACAATGCCGATCCGCCGCGCCGTCGCCCTGCTGGTGGAGCAGCGCGCCGCCGCGGCCCCCGTCATCGAAGATGATGGGCGCATGGTGGGCATCCTGACCCAAAAGGACTGCTTTCGCCCCGTCCTCCATGCCAGCTACTATCGCGAATGGTCGGGCAGCGTGGCGGACCACATGAGCCGCGAGGTGATCAGTGTGGAGGCGCAGGACGAGTTGATCCGGGTCGCCGAATTGTTTCTGCGTCTGCCACACCGCGTGTTTCCCGTGCGTGATGGAACGAAGATAGCGGGGCTGATCCATCGCTCGGATATCCTGGCACGTCTGATTCAGCTCGGGTGACGTGCGGGTGAACCGCCCCAAGTTTAACCGAGGGGTTCCGGCTGCATGATTGGGCTTCTTTTTCGGCGATGTTCACGGGTCAACGTAGGCATCCTCTGCTTCGTTTTGCGTGGTTTAACCGATTGCGCCAAGCAGGCGAGTGTTGTTGTACCACTCGACCCATTTCACCGCGTCCCATCCGTTGCGCGCTGAAGGGACGACCGGGGTCTCAGGTCATTGCGTGCGACAACTCGTTTTTGCGCACCCATGCCGCTGACCGCATCCCGAACGAAAACTTTGCAGCTGCAACCAAAGGATTGGCCGGATTGGCAAGCTTGTTTGTGGCAAAGAGCCAACGAAGTTGCCGGTGGCGGGGTTGGCCGCAGGGTGGCGCGATCGAATTTTCTTGGTGCCACGCAAATATCAGGCCCTGACCTGACGTCAGGATCTGACGTTTCACGAACGGGATTCGCGGTTGGCCAGCGCAATCCAAGCGTCGTATTGGCACAGAAAGACCTGTCCGGTCAGCGCATCGAGGAAATGTGTTTTGGACAGCCCATCCATGACAGGGCCCTTCACCTCGGACAGGTGAAGCTTGATCCCCGCGTCACTCAAACGTTCGTTGATTGACTCCAGGCTTTCCAGTGCGCTGAGGTCGATTTCGTTGACCGCAGAACACATCAGAACGACATCCCGGATCGGCGGGGTGTCCGCGAGCCTGTCATAGATGTAGTCTTCCAGAAACCGCGCATTGGCAAAATAAAGGCTTTCGTCGATCCGAAGGGTCAGGACGTCAGGATCGGTGATGACCTTGTGGCGGTTGATGTTCCGGAAATGCTGGGTTCCGGGCACAAGGCCCACCTCGGCCACATGCGGGCGCGAGGTGCGATAGAGATGCAGCACAATCGACAGGATCACGCCGGCGGACACGCCCGCTTCGACGCCCAGCACCAGCGTGAACAGGATCGTCGTCGCCACCGCAACAAAATCGGCCTTTGAATAGACCCAGCTGCGCTTCAGTATCGAGAAATCCACAAGGCTCAGCACGGCCACAATGATCGTGGCCGAAAGCGTGGCGATCGGCAGAAAATAGATCAGCGGCGTCAGCGCCATGGCCGCGATGGCCAGCCCGATTGCTGTGAAGGCCCCGGCGGCAGGGGTTTCGGCACCGGCATCGAAGTTCACCACCGACCGGGCAAATCCGCCTGTCACCGGATAGCCCCCGGTGAACGCCGCCCCGATATTGGCGGCCCCCAGTCCGATCAGTTCCTGATCCGGGTCGATGCGCTGGCGTTTCTTGGCAGCAAGGGTTTGGGCCACCGAGATCGATTCCACAAAGCCGATGATCGAGATCAGGAAAGCGGGCAGGATCAACAGGCCAATCAGATCGGGCGAGAATGACGGAAGCGTCAATGGCGGCAGCCCTTGCGGCACCGTGCCGACGATCTTGACACCCTGTGTCTCCAACCCCAAGCCCCATACCACGACTGTGGTGGCCACAACGGCGACCACCGGGCCTGCCTTGGTGATCATGTCAGCCGGGCGGGCGCCAAGGCCAAGGCGTCGCAGCAACGGCTTCAACCCCTTGCGCACCCAGAACAGAAAGGCCGTTGCCGCCACCCCGATGCCAAGGGCCAAGAGGTTTGTTTGCCCAAGGTTCTCCACCAAAGAAACCACCATCTCTGGCAGCGTGTCGCCCGATGCGGAAATCCCCAGAATATGCTTGACCTGACTGGCCGCAATGAGAATGCCACTGGCAGTGATGAAACCGGCGATAACCGGATGCGACAGAAAGTTCGCCAGAAAGCCCAGTTTCAACAATCCCATCGCCAGCAGGATCGCGCCCGACAATCCCGCCAGCGTCAGGGCGGCAACCGCATAACCCATGCTGCCCTGATCCGCGATGTTGCTGATGGCGGCGGCAGTCATCAAGGACACGACAGCGACAGGCCCCACCGCCAATGCCCGGCTCGTGCCGAAAATCGCATAAAGCACAATCGGCGCAATCGAGGCGTAGAGCCCGGCTTCGGGCGGCAGACCCGCCAGCAACGCATATGCCAGCGATTGCGGGATCAGCATGATCGTAACGATGACCGCCGCAAGCAGATCGCCTGATAGGGCGGTGCGGTCGTAGGTGCGGCCCCATTGCAGGATCGGGATGTAGCGGGACAGCGATTTGAACGGCATGGTCATTGGGCCTGCAATATGGACCGGCAACATGCAGCAAGCCGGTCTTGTGGGGTGGGTCGCCCGTATCTGGCGGCAGTGATCTTTTCCAGTTTTGCCATCCGTTCCTGGCTGCGCAGCATTCCCCGCCAGCAGATCAGCGGAATGCGCAATTCTTTCACAAGCGAGGCAACTCGGCTCGGCTTCGTTCCGTCGGTCAGCGCCGAAACAAGGATGACATCGGGCGCGGCCTGGGGAGGGCGGACGTGCATCATGTCAATCTCGACCACCATCCGCGCTTTCGGCAGGTCGGGCTTTGACATGGTACGCCAAGCCTTCCGTGCTGGCCGGGATGGCGCATGGCTTCTAACCGCAAGGTGCGTAGCGCATAATCGGTGGAGCCTGTCAGTTTCAACCCGTTCTCCGCAGAATGCCAAAGTATAGATATATTCATATTGCTGCTTTTGATCAAGGTAGGATATATCTGTTGGCACACAAAGTGGGCTCTGTTGCACAAATCGACTGACGGTCAGGGTTCCCCTTTCCCCGGACAGAGTCATCCCACGGCTTTAGTTTCGGGTATGCCGAGTGCGGTGAAGCCGTTCATGAATGAGCGGGCGAACGCCACCGGTTCGAGAGAGCCCGCGAATGACACGGATCTGGAACTCGGCGACCTGACGATCGAAGTCCCTTGCGCTCAGCCGCTGGCCCAGCAGTTTCACACAGTGCATCTTCGTTTCGACGCGGCTTCGGCGGTGATAGCCGCTCCATCGTCGCCAGATGGTTCGGCCAAAGGGTTTCGATGCGCGCAGGGCCTCGTTGCGTGCAACTGCCCCGGCGGTGTCGGGTTTCCAAGGCTTGGCGTTCTTGCGGGGCGGAATGATGGCGGCAGCGCTGCGGGCAGCGATGGCGTCATGGCACTTGCGGGTGTCGAAGGCGCCGACGG
>JBKBOF010000071.1:0-14395 GCA_046294955.1 Paracoccaceae bacterium | reverse complement strand
CTGCGGCTGGGTTCACGGATTGGCGGACTGCCTTTCCGAGTTTCCACCCACCCGCGATCAATCGCGGAGGGGCGAAGCGTGACTTCCGACGGGCGCGACGGAAGGAAAATCGGCGACCCCTCAGGGCCGGAAAATTGCGGGCGTGATCGCCCCGGCTTCGCGCCAGGCGCGGGCCAGAGGGCCATGCACCGGCAAGCGCTGCTCGCGGATCGCGGTCCAGACCCAGGCCACCAAGGCCAAGGGAATGGCGATCGTGAAGATCAGCGTGAAATAAATGTAGAATTCGGCTTTTGGTGTGCGGTGCGCGTGGGCTTCATGCCCGCCTGCGGTCTGGTCACTCATGCCGTTCCTCCCTTGCTTTTTGGCGTCTCGGTCGGGCGGGAATTACCCCGCAAGGCTTCGACAAATTCGACAACGACCCGCTCGGCCCCTTGGTCGAGCGCGGCTTTTTCAGCGGCATCCCTCAGGGACTTGGCTGCAGAGATCCGGGTGAGAACCGGATGTTCGGAAACAATGCGATCCAAGGCGGCCTGCGCATCCAGATCCCACGGAAAATCGCGGCGCAGCGTGGTGGGCGTGGCCGCCGCACTGTCCATGTCGGAGCCAAGCGGCAAGATATGGAACAAAGCCTCGAAAAGCCCGTTGCAGACTTCCTGCAAAATCCACACCGCACCCGCATAGCCCATGAACGGCGTGCCGGTGTGGCGCCGGATTGCGGCACCTGGAAAGCTGGCGGCGATGAAACTGGGGGCTGGTCCATGCCCGCCCTTCAGCTCTGCCAAATACATTTTCTCGTTGATTGACCCCATCACGATCAGCGGCCGATGCTGCTTCAGTTGGGCGCGCACCGCTTCGTTGTTGGTCTTGGTCCCCGCGACGCGGGACACCGCAAAGGCACATGGCAGGCCAAGGTCGTTTTCCAGATAAGCCCGCACGCCGCGCGTATAGGTGTCATTCGCGACGATGGCGAAATTTGCGGTGGCAAAGAAATCTTGCGTGACCGAGCGCCACAGATCCCAGACCGGCTTCAGGGTCGAATGCTTTTCGCGCTCGATGAACGGTTCGGGGTCCAGCCCCAACAATTCGCCCAAGGTGCGCAGGAATTTTGTCGTCGATTCAAGCCCGAAAGGGGCTTGCAGGTAGGGCTTGCCCAGCACCTCGGCCAGCCCCCGACCGAATTCGCGGTACATGACGATATTGACGTCGGCATTCACCAGATTGCGCATCTCGGCCAAATGGGCGCCAAGTGGCATCACCATGTTGACCTGCGCGCCGATGCCTTCGACCAGGCGGCGGATCTCGAACAGGTCCGACGCCATGTTGAAGGTGCCGTACATGGGCCCAAGGATATTGACGCGTGGCGCATCGCCGGGCTCGCGCTTTTTCTCCAACGGCATACGACCCTTGGTCATGCCGAACTCGGTGAAAATCCACGTCATCGCGCGATCCGCGCATTGCCATTGGTCTTCGTCGATGGTGCGCGGCAAGAAACGTTGGATGTTGGTGCCCGCAGGCGTGACACCGCCGCCGATCATCTCGGCAATCGATCCGGTCACAACCACGGCAGGCAAGGCCGGATCGAGCGTTTTCCACGCCCGCGCCATCGACGCCTCGGTCCCGGACGACATCTCGTCCTCACCAAGGCCGGTCACAACAATCGGCAGTTCATGCGGCGGCAATGCATCGGTGTAGTGCAGCACCGAGGTCACCGGCAGGTTTTCGCATCCCACGGGGCCGTCGATTACCACTTGCAAACCTTTGACCGCGCAAAAAGCGTAGATCGCCCCCCAATAGCCACCCGCCCGGTCATGATCCTGGATCAGCATCAGATCATCTCCTCGGCTTTGGCGGCTTTTGCCAATTTGTCGAGCTTTTTCTGATGCGCAGCGCGGAAATCGGGGCGCAGGTTGGGCGATCCTTCCCAGATGCCCGAGGTATCGCCAGCGCCCACACCTTCGAAAAACGCCTTCATCCCCAGCATCCGGGCCTTGTTGCCCATTGCCGCGTTGATCACCTGTGCCAAAGACCCGGCCCCGGCAGGCCCCATCAAGGGACGGGCAGAGATAAGGTTCGTGAAGTAAAGCGCTGGAATTGCAAGCTCTTTTGCCTTTTGCACAACCGGCGTTGTGCCGATGGCCAGATCGGGGTGGAACGCTTCCATCGCCGCGCAGTCGTCTTCGAGGCTGGCACGGAATTTCACTGCGACGCCCTTGTCGGCCAACCAGGCGCGGTCTGCCTCGCTCCAGTCGGTGCGGGCGCAGGCAGTGCCGACATAAGGCACCTCGGCGCCGCTTTCGATCAGCAGACGGGCCACCAGCAGTTCCGACCCTTCGTAGCCCGACAGTGTGATCCGGCCCTTGATCGGGTTGGCAGCCAAGGCAGCCTTGATCGCGCCCCCAAAGGCGTTTTGCGCGGCAATGATCTTTTCTGAAGCGACATCATAGGCTTCGCCGATGTTCTTCAACCATGCAAGCGTGCCGTCATACCCGACCGGACCAGACCCTACGACCGTGCGGCCGGCGGCATGGAATTCGCGCACGGCGGCGGTGTAGAACGGATGGATCGCGGCAACGACCTTGCTGTCGAGGGCTGCATAA
This sequence comes from Paracoccaceae bacterium, assembly GCA_046294955.1. Classification (GTDB taxonomy): domain Bacteria; phylum Pseudomonadota; class Alphaproteobacteria; order Rhodobacterales; family Rhodobacteraceae; genus Pseudotabrizicola. Next base: position 11,798 of record JBKBOF010000071.1, on the reverse strand, counting down.
AGTTCGCGCCATTCACGGCACGGCACGACCGGACCAGCGGCCAGTCCCATCGGGGCCAGCATCGCGCCGATCATCATCGGGTCGGCCGGGAACATCTCGCCCAACAGCGCGACCGTCGGCCGGTCTGACCGGCCCGAGGCGGGGGCGGCAACGGGGCCAGCCATGATCTCGGCGCGGGCATAGGCCAGCATGGCACCGGCCAGCACATCCTTTGCCTCGGCGTGGGTCGGCACGCCGAACCCAGGCACATCGATGCCAACAATACGCACCCCGTTGATTTCATTCGGCAACAGTCGCAGCGGCACGCCAGAGGCAGTTGGCACACACAGGTTTGTCACCACCACGGCGTCATAGCGTTCCGGATCGGCCAGCTCGTGCACGGCGTCGCGGATGTCTTCAAACAGCTTGCCGGTCACCAGAGATTCCGAGTTGAACGGGACATAACCCACGGACCGACGCGCCCCGTAGAAATGCGACACGAACGTCAAGCCATAGACGCAGCAGGCAGAGCCTGACAGCACCGTAGCCACCCGCCGCATGCGCAAGCCGACGCGCAGACTGCCAAAGGCCGGACACATGGATTGTGGTTTGTCATGAGGGCCTTGCGGGTAGTCGTTTGCGTAACGGTCCAGCAATTCCGAATTGCCCGCCGTGCGCGCGGCTGCGGCCATCTGATCAGCCCCCGCATGGCAGCCCATCCCGTCCAGCGACGGAACGGCGGCTGTGGTCGTCACATCCCCCACATCCATCGGGGTCAGATCGGCGCTGTCGATGCGGCTGTCGGTCATTTCGTGCCAGCCTTGCTTTGCAGGGCGCGCAGCGCCTCTTCCAGACGGGCCAGTATGTCGAGATCAAACATTGTCATACACCACTTCGAGCGATACTTTTTCAGCGGCGAACTTGCCGCGCATGTCGGCATCGGTAGCGGGGGTCAGGACAAAATCCTTGCCGGTCGACTCGGCGCTGAACAGGTTCAGCAACTCGTCCTGAGTGAGCGGTGCCGGGCGCACCGGAGGCGCCACGCCCACAGCTTCGGCAAGTCCAGCGAACATCGGTCCCCACTGACTGTCATAGGAGCCAACGATCTGATAATTAGCTGATTTCCGGCGCAGATCCTCGTCTTGCGGAATGGCTGCCAGAACCGGTATCTTCACCGCTTCGGCAAAGGCCGCAGCCTCGCCAGTACCATCATCCTTATTGATGACCAGCCCGGCGATACCGACATTTCCGCCCAGACGGCGGAAGTATTCGACCGCTGAACAGACGTTGTTGGCAACATACAGCGATTGCAGATCGTTCGACCCGACCAGGATCACCTTTTGCGCCATATCTCGGGCGATCGGCAGGCCAAACCCGCCGCAGACCACGTCTCCCAGAAAATCCAAGAGCACATAGTCGAAATCCCAGTCGTGGAAGCCCAGCTTTTCAAGCAGCTCGAAGCCGTGGATGATGCCACGCCCGCCGCAACCCCGGCCAACTTCCGGCCCACCAAGTTCCATCGCGAAGACGCCACCGCGCTTGAAGCAGACGTCACCAATCTTGACCTCTTCGCCCGCCAGTTTCTTGCGGGTCGAGGTTTCGATGATGGTCGGGCAGGCCTTGCCGCCAAACAAAAGCGATGTCGTGTCGGATTTTGGATCACAACCGATCAGCAGCACACGCTTGCCCATTTCGGCCATCATGTGGGACAGGTTGGCCAGCGTGAAGGATTTCCCGATGCCGCCCTTGCCGTAAATCGCAATGATCTGCGTATGCTTGGTCGGTTCGCCTTGCGGGATTTCCAACGTCGGCTCTTCGTGCGCCTCGTCACGCAGACGGGCGTCGAAATCCTTCAGGTTCGGGATATCAAGGGTCATGCTTGGCCGCTCCAATCGAGGATCATTTTCAGGCAAGTCGCGTCTTCAAAGGCCGTCTGATAGGCCGATGTCGCATCGCTTGCCGGACGGGTGTGGGTGATCAGGCCCGCCAGCGACAAAGCACCGCTTTCAATCAGGGCCCGCGTTGCAACCAGATCATCGGCGTTCCACTCACTGGCGATCCGGAACCGCGCTTCCTTCATGAAGGCAGGCGGGAAGGCAAAGGAAACAGGGTCGGTGTAGAACCCGGCCAGCACCACCTCGCCACCTTTGGCAAGACGCATCACCAACTGGTCCAGCAACCCTTTGGCGCCACTCGCATCATAGATCGCCTTGTAGTCGCGGCGCGGATCATCTGCCGGATCAACGACGTCATACCCGACAGCCCCATTGCGACGCGCGGGGTTCAGATCCCAGACGGTCGGGGCCGGCGCACCAGCGGCAACGGTCAGACGTGCAAGCAGACGTCCCAAGGTGCCATGACCCACGATCAGGTCCGGTAATGCGGTGTTGAAGCCTGCCAAGGCGTGACGGGCTGTTGCCGCCAATGCCAGCAAGGCACCTTCGGCCCCAACCCCGCGGTCCAGCCGCGCAACCCGCGACGCCTGCGTCACAAGATGACGAGACGCACCGCCGAACAGGCCCTTTACATTGTCTTCAAAGCAATTGGCACCAGGCACGAACACATGCTCGCCCACCCGAAAGCCACTGTCTGGCGCGGCTTCAACCACTTCGCCAAAGCTTTCATAGCCGGGAACCAACGGATACCCCATGCCGGGAAACGGTGGCATGGTGCCCGACCAGAACAACTTTTCCGTCCCGGTCGAGATACCGGAATGTGCCACTTCAACGACAAGGTCGCCTGCCCCCGGAGCCTTGAGGCCCAACATGCCAAGACCAAGATCGCGCGGCCCGGACAGGATGACGGCAGTTGTTCTCACGTGGTGGTCTCCCCTTCCTGGCTGTCACGGTATGGAGTCGCGATACAGACAGGTCTTTGTGTTAGGTGTAAGTTTAGACTTACATTCTCGACTGTCAATTTAATTGGACAACTTTTTGCGAGTTTGCAGCACAAGCCGTTGAAAATCGCACGCATCGCCGTCAAGCATCGGGCTTTTTCGCCATCACAACAGAGGTTACAAAGGGTCTAGGCCCCCAAATGGGCCGGATGTTCGAGAATCCTGCCGCGTGCAGCATGGACGAAATGTCAGCCGCCGACCGCGTGCGGCCGGTTTGCATCGCCAATGTGTAAACCGCGAAATACACATCCGTCGCCGGATCTGGCTGCGCGCCGCCGGACATGGGTTCAGAGATGATCAGACGTCCGCCGGGAGGCAGTGCGTCATGAACCTTGTGCAACAGGGCCACGACCGTTTCATCGGCATGGTCATAGAGCACCCGGATCAGGCTGACCGCATCTGCACCCAAAGGCAAAGGGTCGTCGCGAAAGCTACCGGGACGGACAGTCATCTTTGCCAAGGGCGGCGCGCCTGCCACCACAGCGGGCAGATCGAACAAGGTCAGGCTGAGGCTTGGATAGCCTGCCGACACGGCGCGCAGGAATGCCCCGGTCCCACCGCCCACATCCATCAAGTGCGCAACCCCGCGCAGGTCCACCAACCGCAACGTATCCGCCGCAACAAGACCCTGACTGTCGGTCATCAAAGCACTGTAGCGCGCGGCAAGCGCCGGATCGGCCGCGCCGCCCGCACCAAAAACATAGGGCCAGAAGCCCGCAAGTTCTGGCTGGGTCTGGCCCCGGAAAAACGCCACCGGGTCCGACAGATCACGGTAGAGAACGTCATGGTGGCGCACCATCGATTCCAGCCCTGGCACAGTCAGGAACGCACCGCCACGCGGAGCAAGGTGCCAGCGATCCGCTTTGAGCCGGACGAGTTTAAGTGCGGCACCGGCCTGTAACAGGATCATCATCTTGTCGGGTGGAATATCCGTGCCATGCGACAACGCCACGGTCGAGGCCGGTCCTTCGGCCAAGCGGTGCAGCAGCCTCAATTCGACCAAAGCCAGCAACACCTGCGATTGCACAAAACCCGAAACCACATCAAACAGCGCGCGCCCCTCGGCCCGCGATTTTGTCCTAAACCCCGGAATACGTTCGGCAATGGCGTGAAAGCGCGGCGACATCGCCAGCCGCGTCATCCAGTCCAACCCACGCGCACGGCGCGGCGGGTTTGCCCCCGGTAGCGGCAGATCGGCCACGGGTCACCCCTTGACGGCGGTCAACCGCGCGGGCGTCATCTTCTCGGCATAGGCGCGGACCATCCCCGCCAGCATTGCCTCGCCGGGACAGGACGGGATCGACGCGATCGCGCCGCCCAGAATGTCGCGCAAATGCGCCACGGCCCCGGACACGCCCAGCTCTGTCACCGCCGACGGGCGACTGTGGGCCGCATCCTGACCCGCAGGCTTGCCCATATCCTCGACCCCCAGAACAGCATCCTTCAGATCATCAGCCACCTGAAATGCAGCCCCGATCCGGGCACCCAATTCTTCCCACGGCTCCGGATCCTGTCCTGCTGCGATCGCCCCCATCTGGGTGGCCGCGATGAACAATGCCCCGGTCTTGGCGCGGTGATAGGCGTTCAGGTTGACCTGCGATTCGCTCTCCCAGCCCTGGCCCGCGCAGATACCCAAAGGCATGCCTGTGCGTTGTGCCAGATGGCGGACAAGGCTCAACGCCCGGTCGGGGGCGTCCGTCCCCGCATGGGCCAGAACCTCGAAGGCCAGCACGATCAGACTGTCGCCCGCCAGCACCGCCAACGGCTCGCCAAAGGCGCGGTGAACGGTGGCCTTGCCACGTCGCACATCAGCGTCGTCAAAAGCCGGCAAGTCATCATGCACAAGGCTGGCACAGTGGATCAGTTCCAGTGCAGCCGCAGCGGCATCGGTCAGGCTGGGGCGGTCGTCGCCGCAGGCAATTGCCACCGATGTCAGAATCGTCGGACGGATCCGCGCACCACCCGGAAACACGGCATAGGGAAGGGCCGCCCCCAGACGGGGCGGCGCATGGCCCGATTGCGCCAGAGAAATCGCCTGCGTCATTGCCGCTTCGATACGCGCGTCCAGTGCCATGTTGCGCCCTTTTCTGACGATTGCCTCCGCATCGTGGCAGCGGATCGGCCATGTGTAAACCAAAACTTACACATTGTTGTAATTCTCTATGGACATCTGCCAAGGGGGGGCCATCATATTCAGCATGGAAAGTACGGAAACAGCGGTGGTGATCGGTGCCGGGATGGGCGGGCTTGCTACTGCCATCCGACTTGCCGCCATGGGTTTTTCCGTCACGGTGGTCGACTCCTCGGACAGCCCCGGCGGCAAGGCACGGGCCGTGCAATCCGCCGCGGGTCAGGTGGATGCGGGGCCGACGGTGCTGACCATGCGGGGCGAATTCGACGCCCTCTTCGCTTTGGCCGGGCAGCGGCTTGATGATCACCTGCATCTGATACCGCAAAAGATTCTGGCGCGACATTGGTGGAAGAACAGTCCGACATTGGACCTGTTCCCCGACCGCGACGCCAATATCGAGGCTATTCGCAGCTTTGCCGGTGACCGCGAGGCCGAAGCCTTCATCCGGTTTGATAGCCAGGCGTCCGGGTTGCTTGCGGCGTTTGACGCGCCGGTGATGCGCGCGGCCAAGCCCGATCTGGTCGCCATCGCCCGCAGCGCTGCACAGCATCCGCGCCTCTGGCCTGCGCTGCTGCCCGGTATCTCGCTTGAACGGCTGTTGCGCCTGCACTTCCGCGACCCGCGCCTTGTGCAACTGTTCGCCCGCTATGCCACCTATGTCGGGGGCCGACCGCGCCATGCGCCGGGGGTACTGGCGCTGATCTGGCGGGCCGAAGCGGCAGGGGTCTGGGCGGTCGAGGGTGGGATGCACAGTCTGGCCCGCGCACTTGCCGACCTTGCCGAACGCATGGGCGTGCGGTTTCGTTATGCCACCCGCGCGCTGGACATCATCATGCAAGACGCCCGCGTGACCGGGGTGCGGATCGAGGGTGGGGTCACGCTGCCCTGTCATCATTGCGTGTTCAACGGCGATCCGGCCGCGCTTGGTCTGGGCTGGTTGGGCGAAGCAGCGCGCCGGGCCGTGCCGCACTCCAAAACCGAACCGCGCAGCCTGTCGGCCTGGGTCTGGGCCTTTGCCGCGAAACCCCATGGCGCCGATCTGGTGCATCACAACGTGTTTTTCACCGAATCGCCGCAGGCGGAATTCGGCCCGATCGGGCGCGGCGAAATGCCGGAAAAGCCCACGCTATATGTCTGCGCCCAAGACCGCACGCCCACTGCCCCACCGGGGCTGGAACGCTTTGAGATCATCCTGAACGCCCCCGCAGGTGCGCAGGCCAGACCCGATGAGGAGCAACAATGCCGCACCCGTACCTTCCCCCGGCTTCAAAACCTTGGCCTGACGTTCTCTCCAACGCCCGACGCCACGGCGCTGACCACACCCGCACAGTTGGCGCAGATGTATCCGGGGTCGCAGGGCGCGATCTACGGCCGCTCGCCCGAGGGGCTGATGGCGGCGTTTCAGCGGCCGGGGGCGGCGACGGCGCTGCCGGGCCTGTATCTGGCGGGGGGCGGCGCGCATCCGGGGGCGGGGGTGCCGATGGCAGCCCTCTCCGCGAGGCACGCGGTCGAGGCGATCAGGCAGGCCCGGATTTCCGGGTCGAGGTCGGCCCCGACGGCTATGCCTGGTGGTATATCGACGGGGTCAGCGACGACGGGACGCGCGCCGTCTCGGTGATCGGCTTCATCGGATCGGTGTTCTCGCCGTGGTATCGCTGGACCGGGCGGCGCGACCCGGAAAACCATTGCTGCATCAATGTGGCGACCTATGGCCCCGGAAGTCGCTTCACCATGACTGACCGGGGGCGCAAAGCATTGCGGCGCAGCGCAGATACTTTCGAAGTTGGCCCCAGCAAGATGCACTGGACCGGGCGCGAACTGGTGATCGACATCGACGAATGGGGCGCGCTTCCGATGGTCACGCCCGTGCGTGGACAGATCATCGTGACCCCCCAGGCCGTGACCAGCGCCGAGGTTTTGCTGACATCGGACGCACGCCACCTGTGGCGCCCGTTTGCTCCGACAAGCCACATTTCCGTCCGCCTGACACAAGGCCACATCTGGGACGGGCACGGCTATTTCGACGCCAATTTCGGCAGCCGCGCGCTGGAAGACGACTTCGACTTCTGGACTTGGGGACGGTTTCCGATGCGGGATCGGGCGATCTGCGTCTATGACGCCACCCGACGTGACGGCAGTCAGCTTGACCTTGCCGTTGAAATCGACAGCACGGGCGGTGTGCGAGAGGTGACAGCCCCGCCCCGCACCCGGTTTGCCCGCAGCCTGTGGCAGGTCAAGCGTGAGACGCGGGCGGATGTGGGCACCCTGCCCCGCCAGCGTCTGAATATGCTGGATGCGCCGTTCTATTCCCGATCCCTGATCGAGACCCGGATCGACGGTGAAACCACGACAGGGGTGCACGAGGCATTGGACCTCACGCGCTTTCGCCAGCCGTTGTTGAAGCCGATGCTTGCCGTGCGCGTGCCGCGCCGGGCCGGCTGGACATTCGGGGACTGACGCTTTCGGCTCAGCCCGCGACTGGGGCGGGATTGCGCCAATAGACCGACCGGTTCAGGGCCGCTGCTATCGTAACCCACAGCAAATAGGGCGCGAACAACAGCCCGGCGGTCTGGTCGATCTGCCAGAAGGCCACCATCGTTGCTGCCACCGCCAGCCACAGCAAGCCGATCACCACCAGCCCCGCCCCGATCCTGCGCAGGCCAAAGAACACCGGCGTCCAAAGCGTGTTGATCGCAATCTGAACCGACCATAACGCCAAAGCCTGCCCGCTGCGCCCATCAGATCCGGCCAGCATGGCAATCCGCATCGCCGCCCACGACATGCTTATGTACAGCACGAACCACGCAACCGGAAACATCCAGTCCTTTGGGGTCCACCGCGGCTTGTGCAAACCACGATACCAGTCGCCCGGCTGAAACATCGCCCCCGTGGCCGCAGCAGCCCCACAGGCGGCGAGGTAGGTGAAGAACAAGGCAAAATCCATGGGGAAGACCCTTTGTGACCTGACGATTGCCTGTCACATAGGCCGTTGGGGCCACAGGGCCAAGCCCTTTGCGCTCAGGCCAGGCCGCGCGACCGGGCCTCCAGCTGTGAAAGCACCTCGAACAAGGCCTCGGACCTGCCTCGGACACTATCTTTGCGCGCGGCGGCTTCAACCAGAAACGCCACTTCGGGCGCAGGACGCGCATGCAGGACGGCAGCCCCCGGCAACAAGGGTGAGGCCGCAGCCCGCAGCCCAGACAGCATCAGACAGGCCAGCTTCTGGGCCTTGCCGGTGCGGGCCCGGACCGTCACGCTGTCAAAGCCTGCGCGTGCGACATGGCCCCCGATTCCGGCATAGATATGCCGGGCGGCAAAAATGCCGGGGCGGCACGCGAACGGCAGGGCCTGAACCCCGGCTTCCGACCGCATGTACAACCGGTCCGCCTCGCGCAGCAGGCGCGCTGTCACCCGGCGGATTCCGGCATTGGCTTCGGGATTGGCCAGAAACTCTTCCGGCTTTACCGCTTCGGCACGCAGCCAGTCCAGCGGCAGGAACAACCGCCCCGCCCGCGCATCTTCGCCGACATCACGCGAAATATTGGTTAACTGCATCGCAAGACCCAGATCGCAGGCCCGCGCCAAAGCGTCGGCGTCGCGCACCCGCATCAACACGCACATCATCGCACCAACAGCCGCCGCCACGCGGGCGGAATACTCCAGCACGCCCGACAGCGTGTCATAGCGCCGCCCGATGGCATCCCAGGCAAGCCCTTCGAGCAGCGCCTCGGGCAATGCGCGCGGCATATCGAAATCTTCCACCACGGCCGCAAAGGCGCGGTCGGCATAGCCATCGCGCGGACGGCCCTGATAGACCAGATCCAGCCGGTCACGCAGCCGCAGCACGGCGCCTGCCTTGTCGTCGCCCTCATCCACCTCGTCATCGGCCACCCGGCAGAAGGCATAGAGCGCCAGTGCCGGGTCGCGCACCCGTGCGGGCAGCAGACGGGAGGCCGCATGGAAAGACAGACTTCCGGTGCGGATCGCGGCGCGGCAGGCCGCCATATCTGCGGGTGCGATCATTCTGCCGCCATCCGCAGTGCATGTTGCGCTGGGGTTTCCTGCCGTCGGGGCGCATCTGGCACAAGCGTGCCCAACACCTCGGCGGTGCCGATTACACCCGGCACGCCTGCGCCCGGATGAGTGCCTGCGCCCGCCAGATAAAGCCCCGGCAGTTCCTCGGACACGTTGTGCGGCCGGAACCACGCCGATTGCAAAATGCGCGGCTCAATCGAAAATCCCGCCCCAAAAGGTGACAGATAGCGATCGCGAAACGTTTCGGGCGTGAAGATCAGGCTTTCCGTCACCCGGTCCGTCAGCCCCGGCAACAGCCGCTCTTCGAGCACTTTCAGCATCTTCTGCCGGTAGGGTTCTTGCTCGGTTTTCCAGTCCACCCCATTGTCGTGCCCCAGATGCGGCACCGGCGACAGCACATAGAAGGTATCGTCGCCGTCCGGCGCGCAAGACGGATCAGTGACGGATGGGCGGTGGACATAAAGGCTCATGTCATCGGCAAGTTTGCCGCAGATGAAGATGTCCTTGATATGGTCGCGATAGCGCGGCCCGACGACGATGGAGTGATGCCCCACATCCTTCCACATCCCGCGTGTGCCTTTGGTTCCGAAATACCAGACATACAGGCCCATGGACCAGCGCGCGCGCTTCAGCTTGGCCGGGGTCCAGCGCCTTTTGGGCGCGTTGCGCATCAGGCGGTCGTAAGTATGCCCCGCATCGGCGTTGGACACCACCACCGCCGCAGGCAGTGTTTCCCCCGATACCAGCCTGACACCAGACGCCCGACCGCCCGCAAGGGTGATCTCATCGACTTCGGTGTTGTGAACAACCTCGCCCCCCTGAGATTCGATCACCCGCACCATGGCATCGGCAATCGCCTGCACCCCGCCCATGGCGTAGTGCACCCCGAACGCCTTTTCCAGATGGCTGACAAGGATATACATCGAGGTTACGTTGAACGGATCGCCCCCAATAAACAAAGGGTGGAAAGACAAGGCAAAGCGCAGGTGTTCATCCTTCACGCGGGCGGCGGCATGGGCATAGACCGACCGGTCAGCGCGCAACATGGCAAACTTCGGAATCACCTTCAGCGTGTCCCAGAACCGGTGCATCGACCGGCGGCCAAGGTCTTCGTAGCCGAACCAGTAGCGGGCCTCAGAGTCCTTCAAGAACCTCGCGTAACCTTTTGAATCCGATGGTGAAATCCGCGCGACCTCGGCCTTGATCGCGGCATCGTCCTGACGGGCGGTGAACGTCTGCCCATCGGCAAACCGGATCTCGTAGAACGGGTCCATCGGCTTTAGGCTGACATCGGCATCGAAGTTGCGCCCGCAAGCCGCCCACAGATCCCGCAGGCCCTGTGGCACCGTGACGATGGTTGGCCCAAGATCAAAGCGGTGTCCGCCTTGGGTGATGGACGACCCACGCCCGCCGGGGCGGTCAAGCCGGTCGATCACCGTGACTCGATAGCCTTTCGCCCCCAACCGCATGGCAGAGGCAAGACCGCCGATACCAGCGCCAATGACGATGGCCTGATCGACGTGCAGGGACGGTTCGGGGGGGCGGGATGTGCGTTGCATGCGATGATGATAACCTGTCCAGTTCAATTTACAATAATAGGCTTTGCTTGCGAAAATCCAGTTACAGCTTCCCCTTGTCCACAAAAAATGTCAGACTAAGTTTACACTGTCGCCAATCGGAGGGCAGATCCATTCCCGTTGCCACACTCAGCCTGTTCCGGTTTGTCGGACTTGGCCCTCGCCTTTGGGTGCTGGGCCAAATGGGGGCTGCGCGGTTGCGCCTGCGCGAAGAACGCCGTGCCCTGTTCTGGAAGCTCTGTGGCTCTGGCACCGGGCAGGGCTTCACGCCCAAGCCGAACTGGGGGGTCTGGGCCATTCTGGCGACTTGGCCGGATGAGGCGACAGCGCGGGACGCGGTGGCACACAGCCCGGTTCATGCGCGCTGGCGCGGCAAGGCAGCGGAAAGCTGGACCCTGTTCCTGAAACCTGTTTCGGCGCGCGGGTCATGGTCCGGCGTCAACCCCTTTCTACCCGACGGGTCTGTCTCACAAAATGGACCTGTTGTCGCGCTGACCCGCGCTACCGTGCGCCCGTTGCGGGCTCTTGAATTCTGGAATCGGGTGCCCGACATTTCCGCCGTGATCGGGGCAGATCCGAATGTGGCCTTCAAGATCGGTATCGGTGAGGTACCGCTGCTGCATCAGGTCACGTTTTCAGTCTGGCCCGATGTGGCCAGCATGGCCTGTTTTGCGCGCGGCAATGGCCCGCATGGGCAGGCCATTCGTGCGGTGCGCGACGGCAATTGGTTTGCCGAAGAACTTTACGCCCGCTTTGCCCTATTGGGCACGGTGGGTCGCTGGGATGGCGGCGATCCGCTGGCCCGGTTGAGCCCAGAAAAGGACGCTGCCTGATGCCTGCTGACACCGCCCCGAAGATCCACGCCCTGCCCCTGCGCGTGGCCCCGCGCCAGCCGTTTCCATTCTCGGCCATTGTCGGGCAGGTGGCGATGAAGCAGGCCATGGTCCTGACCGCCATCGACCCGGCCATTGGCGGGGTTCTGGTGTTCGGCGATCGCGGAACCGGCAAATCCACTGCTGTCCGGGCCCTCGCGGCCCTGCTGCCCGAGATCGAGGCGGTCGAAGGCTGCCCGGTCAATTCCGCCCGCCCCGACCAGTGCCCGGATTGGGCGCATGTGACCGCCACCCAGATCATCCGCAAACCGACGCCTGTAGTCGATCTGCCGCTGGGTGTGACCGAG
>JBKBOF010000070.1:0-14480 GCA_046294955.1 Paracoccaceae bacterium | reverse complement strand
GAAGGGGCGTCCTCGGTGCCTTTCGGGGCAGACTATACGCGTGGCGAACTGGGGTTTGACCTGACCGTACTGCCTGCAGGGGCAGATCTGCCGACGATCACGGCCGATCTGATCGCAGCCCCCGCAGACATGGCCGAAACCCTCGCGCTGGCCCGCGGGCCGGTTCCTGTGGTTTTCATGATTGAATACACGATTGGCACGCGTCTGCGGATTGTGGCGCTGGACCCCGAGCGCGGGATGGTGCGCAAAGCGTGGTCTGCCTTGTGGAACCTGCGGGTGGAACGCCAGCGGCGCGCGGCTTTCCGGCGCGCCGCTGGCGTGCAATGCAACGGCTATCCGGCGTTTGACGCTTATGCGGCGTTGAACAAGCGCAGCATGCTGTACTTGGATGGGCGGATGCGGGTCGACATGATGGCGACTTGGGAAGAGATGGCTGCCAAAGCGACTTGGTCCGGGCCGTTGAGACTCGTTCACTCCGGACGGTTGGAGCCGATGAAAGGTGCGCAAGATCTGGTTCCAGTCGCGCAGGCCTTGCTGGCGGCCGGGGTGGATTTCACGCTGGATGTCTTTGGAACGGGATCGTTGGAGGAAAATCTGCGGGCGGGTTCCGCAGACTTGGGCGGGCGGCTACGGCTGCACGGTCCCGTGGATTTCGAGACGGAGCTGGTGCCTTGGTTGCGCACGCATGCCGATCTGTTTCTGAGCTGCCACCGGCAGGCAGACCCGTCTTGTACCTATCTGGAAAGTTTGGGCTGCGGCGTTCCGGTGTTGGGCTACGCCAATGAAATGTGGGGCCGGATGGCGCAAGAAACCGCTGGCGGTTGGGCCGTTCCGCTGGGTGACCTGCGGGCGTTGGCCGATGAACTGGTCCGTCTTGCGGGCAGCCGGGCTGACCTGCACAACGCAGCAAGCGCAGGCTTGGCCTTTGCTCAGGCCCATGATTTCAAGGCTGAATTCACGTCCCGAATGACACATCTTGAACGCTGCGTGACCCCTTTGCGTACGGTGGCCTGAGATCGCATTAACCGATTGTTGATAGCCCTTTGCCTCGCGCGGCCAGGGTCTTTGCCCTCGGCCCTTTGGGACCAAAAGAGGGTTTAGGATATGAACAAGGCGATTACCGACGGTTTGGTGCTGATGCCGCCACCCTTTGCGGCGGGGTTGAACCTGTGGTCGCGGGAGGACGGGCTGCCGGGGCAGGGATCCTATGCGGCACAGGCAAACGCGGCTTTTGTGCCTGCGGATCAGGATTTTGGTGGCGCTTTGGAGCTGCAAAAGACCTCTACCACGCAAAAACTGCGGTGTTTTCAGCAAATTCCGATACAGCCTGGTCTGTATCTGCAAGTGAAAGTGCGAGTGAAATGTATCTCGGGTGCGTTTCCGTCGGTGCGGATTGCAGGTTGGGCTGGTCGGTCGAATGGAACCAATGTGCCGGGTGTGGTACAGACCGGACCGTCGGTCGCGCTGACGCAATATGGTCAGGTGGCAGAGGTGACGGCGATCATTGGCGCGGGATCGCGGGGCGGCGTTGCAATGGCTTGGGGTGCAAGCGCCACCTACGGCCACATCGGGCTTGACCTAATCGGGCCGAATGGCGGCGTGGTGCGGATCGACGACATTGAAATCGAAGATGTCACCGGCATTTATCTGCGCGATATCTTCGACGCCGTCGATGTCCGTGACTATGGCGCCAAGGGTGATGGCGTGGCCGATGACACAGCCGCGTTTGATGCGGCCGATACAGCGGCTGAGGGCCGTACAATTACGGTGCCCGCAGGGACATACCGGATTGCCGGAAACCTGACGATCGAAAACCCGATCCGGTTTCAGGGCACGCTGATTCAGCCCGATAACGTGCGTCTGGCCTTGACGCGCAACTATGATCTGGACACCTATACCAGCGCCTTCGGCAACGAGCTTCTGGGCTTCAAAAAGGCGCTTCAGGCACTGTTCTATTTCACTGACCATGTGGCGCTGGACTTGTCTGACCGGCGGGTGGATCTGGTCGAGCCGATTGACGTGTCCGCGATCTGCGGTCTGACAATCTTTGCCCAACGGCGTTTCCTGACGAATGGTCAGTTGAACGCTGTTGCGGGTCCAGCGTGGGATACGGTGACTGTCACATCGAACACCACCTACAATCCGGCCAATCCCAAGCTGTTGACTGGGGTGGCCAATATCTCGACCATTCCTGTCGGCGCGCATGTCAGCGGGCCTGGTGTGGGACGGGAAGTCTATGTAGTGAGCAAGAATGTAGGCACCGGAACAGTGACGCTAAGTCAGGCGCTTTGGGGGGGGGCGGGAACGCGTACGCTGACCTTCCGGCGCTACAAGTACCTTCTGGATTTCTCGGGGTTTGAGGATCTGTCGCGGTTTGAAATCGACCGGATGGATCTTAATTGCAACGGTATTTGTTCCGGCGTGATGCTGCCGAAAGTCGGTTTGACGATCCGCATTGGTGACAGCGTGTTCAACCGTCCCAAGGATCGAGGGATTTCATCCATCGGATCGGGATGCCAGGGTCTGGTCGTGGACTCCTGTCAGTTCCTGTCCAATGAACAGGCTATGCTGGCACAAGACCGCGCATCGATTGCTGTCAACGTCAACGCTAATGACACAAAGATCCGCAACAACCGTGTTGTGCGGTTTGCGCATTTTATGGTTATGAATGGCGGTGGGCATCTGATCAGCGGCAACCATTTCTTTCAGGGCGACGGCGCAGCGGCCGGTCTTCGCCGGGCAGGCATTGTGATTACACAGACCAATCCGCGCCTCACCATCACCGGCAATTACGTTGACAACTGTTTTCTGGAATGGTCGAACGAGCATGATGCCTACCCGGACTTCACCTCTGGGTTCAGTTTTGGAAACATGTCGATCGTGGCGAACCATTTTTTTGCCAGTGACGTGGCACCTTGGTTCCGCTGGATCGTGATCGCACCCAAAGGCTCTGGTCAGTTCGTTCATGGACTCAGCGTATCGGACAACACATTCCGCACGATCAATGGATCGGTGGATCGGGCCGAGGGGGTTGATACGACCAATGGCACGCTGGATTTTGGCAGGTTCCGCAACGTGATCTTCAGTGCCAATGCCTTCAACGGCGTCACTCAGATCGCCATGAGCCCACTGACCATTTTGCATACTCAGAACACGGCTGCAGATACTTGGGTGGTGGATGGTGGCGCATTCATGCCGTTTGGCGCACGGGCGCGCAACACGCAAAGTCTGGTAGCGGACGGCGCAGTCACCAACGCTTCGAATGTGGCGCAGTTCGCAACGCCCTATGCGCTGAACGAGCAGGGCGCAAACCGAAATCTGGTGCATTTGCGTTGGCCCGTAGCGGTGAAAGGCAAGATGCTGGCCACCATTCGATGTGACAACCCTACTTGATCAGGTGCGGGCAAAATCGTGGAAAGGGCGGCCGATGTGCCGCTCTTTTTTCATATGGCTAGGTCGGATGGTTGCAACCGGAATGCCTTGCCAAATCCCCCATTCAGCACCGCGTGCTGCGGACGCAGGCGCACAAACGAGAAATCGGCGAAATCGGCATAGAGTTTTGACTTCGGGTGATCGGACAACCAAAGCGCGCGCAGAGCGGGCCGATCCGGAGCGTCAGGGGCGACAAATTCAGCGATGGCGCTGATCATCAGGCGTGGATGGGTCAAGGGATCGCCCTTGTCCCCCGGATCGCCCAGCATCACAGCGCAAAGCGACTGCGCGCGCAATCCGGCCGTATGTGCAGCAAGTGATGAGATGAGTGTCATTGGAATTCCGTCGGGACCAAGCCCGCAAGCAATGCGGCTGATGCCGGGTGCACCGCTGGTGGCATCGGTATAGGCGAGTGCCGCATGCGGGCAGCGCAGCAGGTTGCGCACCATGGCCCGGGCTTCGTCATTCACCGGATGGAAAGGATCAGTGGGCTTGGCCATGGGCGATTGCCTTGTGCGGTCACTATTGTCTTTACGTTCGCTACGGCCCGATGTGCCAACACGCAACGATTCCCAATGCACCGGAGCGCGAAGAAAACAGCTTCCGTCTGTTAGCGCAATCGTGATTCGCGGGACGGACCTGTAAGCTCGGACGGCCTTTTGACCGGAGTTTCGGGTTCCGGGCGACGCTGCGCCAACCAAGCCACGCGCGACATCGCATTCACCAAGCCGTGAAGTGCCAGTGCCTTGAAAAACCTTGCCAAAATATTGTCACTTTTCGACAATTTTCAATGTTGACATAGTGTCAGTTAATTTATTGACAGAAAAATCCATGCAATAAAAGGGGTTACAAAAAAATTGACCCCGCGTTAGACTGTTTTTGGGATGGAGACGATCTTAGTGGCGACCTTGTTCGCCATCAGATTGCAAGATGCGGGTGCAAGCCTGCCCGTGATGGAGGAGAAGCCACATGTCAGATCAAGTTTCAGCGACGGGTGTTTATCATGCCTCGGCTGATTTTATCGCGAACGCGCACATAGACGCCGAAAGCTATGCGCGGCTGTACAAGGCTTCTGTGACCGACCCAAACGCTTTCTGGGCCGAACATGCGCAGCGTATCGACTGGATCAAGCCGTTCACCAAGGTGAAAGACAGCACCTTCGAGCTTGGTAAAGTTTCGATTAAATGGTTCGAAGATGGCACGCTGAACGTCAGCGCCAATTGCATCGACCGCCACATGCTGACGCGCGCAAACCAGACCGCGATCATCTGGGAGCCGGATGACCCAAAAACGCCCGCGCTGCACATCACCTATTCTCAGCTTCTCGAAAACACGTCGCGCATGGCAAACGTGCTGAAGGCGCAAGGTGTAACCAAGGGTGACCGGGTTGTTCTTTATCTTCCGATGATCCCCGAGGCCGCCTATGCCATGCTGGCTTGCGCCCGGATCGGTGCGATCCATTCGGTGGTGTTTGCCGGCTTTTCGCCTGACGCTTTGGCCAGCCGGATCAACGATTCCGACGCGAAAGTATTGATCACTGCCGACTTTGCGCCGCGGGGTGGCAAGAAAACGGCGCTTAAATCAAACGCCGACAAGGCTCTGTTCGATTGCTCGGACAAGGTGAAATGCCTTGTCGTGAAGCACACTGGCGACCAGACGACATGGGTCGAAGGCCGCGACATCGACGTGAAGGCTGAAATGGCAGCCGCCAAGCCCTACTGCCCGTATGTCGAGGTTGGCGCGGAAGACCCACTGTTTATTCTCTATACATCCGGGTCAACCGGGCGGCCA
Source organism: Paracoccaceae bacterium (assembly GCA_046294955.1). Lineage (GTDB taxonomy): Bacteria > Pseudomonadota > Alphaproteobacteria > Rhodobacterales > Rhodobacteraceae > Pseudotabrizicola. Next base: position 9,257 of record JBKBOF010000070.1, on the reverse strand, counting down.
AAGGGCGTGGTGCATACCTCGGGCGGCTATCTGGTCTATGCCTCAATGACGCATCAATACACTTTCGACTACCACGACGGCGACGTGTTCTGGTGCACGGCGGACGTGGGTTGGGTGACCGGCCACAGCTATATCGTCTATGGCCCGCTGGCAAATGGCGCGACCACAATCATGTTCGAAGGCGTGCCGACCTTCCCCGATGCCGGCCGGTTCTGGGAGGTCTGCGCCAAGCACAAGGTCAGCCAGTTCTACACCGCGCCGACAGCGATCCGCAGCCTGATGGGCATGGGTACGGAATGGGTGGAAAAGCACGACCTGTCCTCGCTGAAACTTCTGGGCTCGGTCGGTGAGCCGATCAATCCCGAGGCGTGGAATTGGTACAATACCCATGTCGGCAAGGGCAAATGCCCCATCGTTGACACCTTCTGGCAAACTGAAACCGGCGGCCATCTGATCACGCCGTTGCCAGGGGCCATCGGGCAAAAGCCGGGTGCTGCCACCCAGCCGTTCTTCGGCATCAAGCCCTTCGTTCTGGACCCCGCAAACGCCGAAGTGCAGACCGCCACTGCTTGTGATGGCGTGCTGTGCATCGCCGATGCTTGGCCAGGTATGATGCGGACGCTTTGGGGCGACCACGCCCGGTTCGAAGAAGCCTATTTCTCGCAATATCCGGGATATTATTTCACTGGCGATGGCTGTCGCCGAGATGCGGACGGTGACTACTGGATCACAGGACGCGTGGATGACGTCATAAACGTGTCGGGACACCGGATGGGCACCGCAGAGGTCGAGTCGGCTCTGGTCGCCCATGAGATGGTGGCCGAGGCGGCAGTGGTTGGTTACCCGCACGACATCAAGGGCCAAGGCATCTATGCCTATGTGACCCTGATGAACGGGGTTGAACCAACCGATGCGCTGCGCAAGGAACTGGAAGCTTGGGTTCGGACCGAGATCGGTCCGATTGCCAAACCTGACCTGATCCAATGGGCACCCGGCCTGCCTAAAACCCGCTCGGGCAAGATCATGCGTCGCATCCTTCGCAAGATTGCCGAGAATGACTTCGCTGCCTTGGGGGACACCTCGACCCTTGCCGATCCATCGGTGGTGGACGAGCTGATCGAAAACCGGATGAACCGGGGCTGATCGGGTGTCAGAAGCCAATACAACCCCCGCAGTTCTGATCCTTCTTGGTCCCCCAGGGGCCGGGAAGGGCACACAAGCCCGGATGCTGGAAGAAGACTTTGGTCTGGTCCAGCTTTCGACGGGCGATTTGTTGCGCGCAGCGGTTGCTGCGGGCACCGAGGCTGGACAGAAGGCAAAGGCGGTGATGGAGTCGGGCGCGCTGGTCAGTGATGACATCGTTCTTGCCATTCTGAAAGACCGTCTGAGCCAGCCGGATGTTGCCAAAGGGATCATCCTTGACGGATTTCCGCGCACGGATGGTCAGGCTGCCGCTTTGGACAGTCTGTTGGACGCTTCGGGTCAGCGGGTCAATGCCGCCATCAGCCTTGAAGTCGATGACGAGGCAATGGTGGGCCGGGTATCTGGCCGCTATACCTGTGCGGCGTGCGGCGAAGGCTATCACGACGAATTCAAACAACCTGCCGCGGCAGGGGTTTGCGATAAATGCGGCGGCACGACGTTCAAGCGTCGGGCTGACGACAATGCCGAAACTGTGCGTGAAAGGCTAAAGGCCTACCACGACCAAACGGCACCGCTGATTTCCTACTACGACGGCAAAGGGGTGTTGAAGCGGATCGACGCGATGGGTGCCATCGCCGATATACGCGCCTCTTTGGGTGCCATCGTACAGGGCGTCACGGCTTGAGGGGAGGCTTGCGCCCCATCAACGGGGCGCAAGTGTGGAGAGACAAAAACTCAGGGAGTAGCACTCATGGCGGATAGAACTTCGTCCAGTGCCTATTGGGCAGCCAACGTGCGGGTGATTCTTATATCGCTTGCCATCTGGTTCTTTTGCTCATTCGGGCTTGGCATCATACTTCGACCGGCGCTGAAGGGCATTTCGGTCGGTGGCGCAGACCTTGGCTTCTGGTTCGCCCAGAATGGGTCGATCTACGTCTTTCTCGTGCTGATTTTCGTCTACGCATGGCGGATGAACAAGCTCGACAAAGAATTCGGCGTAGAAGAATAAGGGGCAGGGACAGATGGATCAATTCACCCTTAACCTGATCGTGGTTGGCTTTACTTTTGCCATCTACATCGGGATCGCTGTCTGGGCCCGCGCGGGTTCGACGGCAGAGTTCTATGCGGCTGGTCAGGGGGTCAACCCCATTCTGAACGGTATGGCGACCGGCGCTGACTGGATGTCTGCAGCTTCGTTCATCTCGATGGCCGGTATCATCGCGCTTGCCCCCGTGGGCGGCTATACCCAGTCGGCCTTTCTGATGGGGTGGACAGGTGGCTATGTGCTTCTGGCGCTGCTGCTTGCCCCTTATCTGCGCAAGTTCGGCAAGTTCACCGTGCCGGAATTCGTGGGCGACCGGTTCTACTCGGGCGGAGCCCGTCTGGTTGCCGTGATCTGCCTGATCACCATTTCTGTGACCTATGTGATCGGCCAGATGCGTGGCGTGGGCGTGACTTTCTCGCGGTTCCTCGAAGTTTCGACCGACATGGGTCTGTATATCGGCGCCACAATTGTGTTCGCTTATGCGGTGTTGGGCGGCATGAAGGGCATCACCTACACTCAGGTTGCGCAATATGTCGTTCTGATCATCGCTTACACCATCCCGGCGATCTTCATTTCGCTGAACCTGACCGGCGCTTTCCTGCCGCAGATGGGCCTGATCGGTGGCTATGCACCATCGGGTGGCGACATGTCGATGCTGACAAAGCTTGACAGTCTCGTGACGGAATTGGGCTTCACCGCCTACACTGCCGACACCACCAACATGTTCAACATGATCCTGTTCACGATGTCGCTGATGATCGGCACCGCCGGTCTGCCACACGTCATCGTGCGCTTCTTTACCGTGCCAAAAGTGGCTGACGCCCGTTCGTCGGCTGGCTGGGCGCTTGTGTTCATTGCGCTTCTGTACACCGTGGCTCCGGCCGTGGGTGCGATGGCCCGTCTGAACCTGACCACCACCTTCTGGCCCGGTGCCGTAACTGGCGCTGCGACGTCGGCCCCCGCGCTTTCGGTGGCCGATATCAACTCGAAGCCGGAACTGTCCTGGGTCAACACCTGGAAAGCCACCGGTCTGCTGGACTTTTCCGACAAGAACGGCGACGGCCTGATCCAGTATTTCAGCGAAAAGCCTGCCGTGACTGCGGCAAACAAGGCCCTGGCTGATGCGAAAAAGGCCGTGGCCGACTCGACCGAAGCCGACAAGACCGCGCTGGAAGCGAAAGTGACCGAAGCGCAAGCCGCCGCAGACGCCGTTCTGGCTGATCCGGCAAACGGTATCGGCGGCAAGTCGCTGGCCGAACTGGGCTTTGTTGGCAACGAACTGACCAAGGTTGACAACGACATCATGGTTCTTGCGAACCCTGAAATCGCGGCTCTGCCAGCTTGGGTGATTGCGCTGGTCGCAGCTGGCGGTCTTGCTGCGGCGCTGTCCACTGCGGCTGGTCTGTTGTTGGCGATTTCGTCGGCTGTGTCGCACGACCTGATCAAGGGTTCGATCAACCCGAACATCAGCGAAAAGGGCGAGCTTCTGGCAGCACGCGTGTCGATGGGCTTTGCCATTGTTGTGGCAACCTACCTTGGCCTCAACCCTCCCGGCTTTGCCGCGCAGGTGGTAGCTCTGGCCTTCGGTCTGGCGGCAGCAACGATCTTCCCGGTTCTGATGATGGGCATCTTCTCCAAGCGCATCAACAAGGAAGGCGCGATTGCCGGTATGCTCGCGGGTCTGATCTTCACCGCTGTGTACATCTTCCTCTACCTTGGATGGTTCTTCATCCCTGGTACGAACATGTACGCAAACACACCGGCGAACCACTTCTTCGGGATCTCGCCGCTGTCGATCGGAACCGTTGGCGCTGTGGTGAACTTTGTTGTCGCCTATGTCGTGTCGATGGTGACGAAGGCTCCGCCGCAACACGTCGTTGACCTGATTGAATCGATCCGCGTGCCGAAAGGTGCAGGGTCGGCTCAGGCCCACTAAGACAATCGCGCGCCCCTGGATCCTCCGGGGGCGCGTGCCTTTCAAAGGACGATTGCCATGGACCACCCGATCGAAGCGATCATTGGCTTTCTGGAAACGGTCCATCCCTATGATACCCTGCCGCAGGACGAACTGGCGCGTGTCGCCAGTTCCTTCAGCCGCAGAGAATTTGCATCCAACGAAGAGGTTTACCACGCCGGGGCGCCGCTGAAGGGTCTGTATCTGATCAAGCGTGGCTCCGTCGAAGTGCAAGAACCTTCGGGTCAGGTGATCTCGCTTCTGGGACCGCGCAACAGCTTTGGCGAACGGGGGCTGGCGCGTGACGGATTGGCCGTCACCACAGCACGCGTCACCGAAGACTCGGTCCTGCTTTTGTTGCCTCTGGCCGAATATAGGCGTTTGATTGCGTCCTTTCCGTCGTTCGAGCGATTCTTCAGCCGGGGGCGCAGTCATGAGTCACGCACCGGGGATCTGACCACGCAGAAGGTGGACGATCTGATGGCCCGCAAGCCGGTTGTGGTCGGCCCCAACGATACGGTCCGGGTCGCGGCGCAACGGATGCGGGATGCAAAAGTGTCGTCGCTTGGCGTGGTCGAGGATGGGCGGTTTCTGGGCATCGTGACAACCCGCGACATGACGAACCGGGTCTTGGCGGACGGGCTGGATTTCACAACCCCGGTGGCCGAAGTCATGACGGCCGATCCGATCTCGCTGCGGCCAGACTCGCTTGGGTCTGATATCCTGCACATCATGCTGGAGCGCCGGATCGGGCATCTTCCGGTGGTCGAGGACGGCACGCTTGTCGGTATGATCACTCAGACCGACCTGACCCGGTTTCAGGCAGTCAGTTCGGCCCAACTTGTGCGTGATGCGTCCACTGCGGAAACCGTGGCCGATATGGCCGCTGTCACCGCACGCATCCCCCGGCTTCTGGTGCAACTGGTCGGCGGAAACAATGCACATGAGGTGGTGACGCGGCTGATCACCGACATAGCCGACACCGTGACCCGTCGGCTGCTGGCCTTGGCCGAGGCGCAGCTTGGTCCTGCACCGGTGCCCTATCTGTGGTTGGCCTGCGGAAGTCAGGGCCGACAGGAACAGACCGGCGTTTCAGATCAAGACAATTGCCTGATGATCGACGATGCTGCGACCGATGCTGACATGGACTATTTCCATGCGCTGGCCAAGATCGTGTCTGACGGTCTGGACGCCTGCGGCTATGTCTATTGCCCCGGCGATATGATGGCGACGAACCCGCAGTGGTGTCAGCCCATGCGGGTATGGCGCGAGTATTTCCGGAAATGGGTGGCAACGCCCGATCCGATGGCGCAGATGCTGGCATCGGTGATGTTCGATCTGCGGCCCATCGGAGGACAAGCCAGTCTGTTTAACGACTTGCAGCACGAAACGCTGTCCATGGCTGCCAGAAATTCGATCTTCGTGGCGCATATGATCAGCAACAGCCTCAAGCACACTCCGCCCTTGGGTCTGCTGCGCGGCTTTGCCACAATCCGGTCGGGTGATCACAAGAACCATATCGACATGAAGCTGAACGGGGTCGTGCCGGTCGTGGATCTTGGCCGCATCTATGCGCTGATTGGTCAGCTTGAGGCGGCGAATACGCGTGCACGTCTTGAAGCGGCCGAAGCTGCCGGTGTGATCAGCGTCTCTGGCGCACGCGACCTGACCGAGGCCTATGATCTGATTGCCCAGACCCGACTGGAAAATCAAGCGCGTCTGGTGCGGTCCGGGCGCAAGCCTGACAATTTCCTTGCGCCATCGGACATGTCAGATTTTGAACGCAGCCACCTGCGCGACGCCTTCGTTGTGGTGCGCACCATGCAATCTGCTGTGGGTCAGGCCCGCGGCGCTCGGAGTTGATGAATGGCCCTTGAACTTTTCGCCGCAATCGTCGCTGCCATCGCCATTGGCGGGGTGGTGCACCTTTTGCGTAGGCTGACAGGCAGTCGATTGCCCAAATGGGCGGTGACGGCGGCGGCCGGCTTCGGGCTGATCGGCACCACGATCTATCTGGAATATGACTGGTTCAACCGGGTCAGCGCAGAATTGCCTGCCGGGGTCGAAGTGGTCTGGCATACGGAAGAGGTGATGACCCTGCGGCCATGGACCCTGGTCGCGCCCATCACCACGAAATTCATCGCCATGGACGTTCGCCAGATCGCGCAGCATCCCAACAACACAGGCCTGCGTATGGCAAAGGTATTCAATTTCGCACGCTGGCGACCGGTGACTGATGCGTTGATGGTGTTCGACTGCCCCCAGCATCGTCAGGTCATGGTCTCTGACGGGGTGGAAATTAGCGAGGACGGCACCCTGAAAGGGGCCGATTGGGTCAACGCACCCGAAGGAGACGGATTTCAGACGGCTGCCTGCCGGGCAAGCTGAGAGGGAGGAAAACATGACAGCCGAAGGGGGGAGACGGCACCGCGTCCTGGTGGTTGAGGACGAGGACAATATCGCAATAGCACTCGACTATCTGATGACACGCGAAGGCTATGACCATGATCGCATCGCCAACGGGGCCGAGGCCTTGGCGCGCATCCGTGACACCCATCCCGATCTGGTACTTCTGGATGTGATGTTACCCGAGGTGTCAGGATATGAGATTTGCCAGGGGGTCCGTCTGGACCCGACCTTGGCCGATGTTAAAATCCTTATGATGACGGCGCGAGGATCAGCCATCGAGCGGCGCAAGGGACTTGCACTCGGCGCCGACGGCTTCATCTCGAAGCCGTTCGAGCTGAAAGAGCTGCGCGAGGAGGTGCGTCGGCTTCTGGTTTTGGGGGACTGAGCCATGTTCCTTAAATTGTCGCTGCGTCTTCGGATCTTCCTGCTGTTTGCAGGACTTGCGGGCGGAACGTTGGCGGCGTTGCTAGCCGGTTTGTGGCTGGGATATCGGCGGATCGGATCACCCGAAACCCTTGATGCTTTTGTGCAAGGCGGCGTTGTGGCCGCCTTTGCCATTTTGGGGGTGGTGACATGGGTTTGGTATCTGTTCGACGTGAACGTAGCCAAACCAATCGACAGTCTGGCCGGGGCCTTGCGGGCGCGGGCCCATTCCGATGTGACGGGCGGGATGGATGCCAAAATCGCGCACTACCTTGGGGATCTGGCTCCGGCAGCCACGGCTGCTGCGGTGTCCTTGTCTGAAACTCGCAACGCGCTGGCCGAGGCGGTGGCGCGTGAAACCACCCGGCTGACGGCTGAAAAGGCCCGACTTGAAGCTTTGTTGTCCGATGTGCCGGTGGGTGTTCTGCTGTGCTCTGGTGATCATACGCTGGCGTTTTATAACGGGCAGGCGGTGGATCTGATGGGGGCCGGCACGGCAGCGCCGGGGCTGGACCGTCGCTTGTTTGACTATCTGCGCGACGGGCCCATCCGTCTGGCCCATGAGCGTCTGATCGCCACTGGTGACCCGGATGCCGCATCGGATCTGTTGTGTTCGACCTTGCACGGCGGACGGGTTCTGTCTGCCCGGATGCGTTTGATGGCGACGGACCCAAGCAGCGTTCCGGGGTATGTGCTGACCCTGCGCGACGTGACCGCCGATCTGGCTGCTCACGCCCGGCGAGAGGCTTTGCTGAACGAAGTGTTCGATCGCGTGCGCCGCCCTGCCGCGAACCTGTCAACACTGATGGCGGCAATCCCCGAAGGCGCCGCTGCGCCGGGGCGTCTTGACGTGGCCTTGCGCGAAGAAGTTGCGGCACTGGCAGGGGCTGTCACTGATCTTACCCGGCGCCACGATGAAGGCCGCAGCGATGGCTGGCCGCTGGCGATGACCCGCGCCTCCGATCTTCTGGATGGGTTGCGGGCCCGGATGGAGGCCGATGGCCTGACTGCCGAGACTGAGGCCGCCGAACTGTTCCTGCGCTGTAACGGCTTTGAGGTGATTGCCGTGCTGTCGGGGCTGGCCGAGGCGATGGGGCAGGAGGGGATTTCCCAAGCCTTCAAGCTGGTGGTCGAGGAAGATGGCACCGGCGCGTTGATCCGTCTGATCTGGCACGGCCCGGCGCTTGGCATGGCGCGGCTGGAGACATGGCTGGACGGGCCTTTGGAGCCCGGTATCGCGGATGTGCCGCGTCGGTCGGTTTTGGCGACCCACGCCACAGAAATATGGCCCGAAGCCGCAGGGCCTGGGAAAAACAGCCTTTGCCTGCCGATCCCTCAGGCCCGACTTGTTGTGCGCCGCCCGGCGCCAATCGCGCGTGCCGTGGTCTATGACTTCGACCTTCTGTCCAAGGCGCGCGGTGAAAAGGTGCAGGACGCCCGTCTGGAAGACCTGACCTATGTGGTGTTCGATACCGAAACCACTGGTCTGTTGCCCAGTCAGGGCGATGAAATCGTGCAGATCGCCGCCGTGCGGATCGTCAACGGACGCCGGGTGGAGGGCGAGGTGTTTGACACTCTGGTAAACCCGCGTCGGCCCATCCCGATGTCATCGACAGAAGTGCACGGCATCACCGAAGCCATGGTTCAGGATGCCCCGTTCATCGAAGACGTTGCGGCCCGGTTCCACAAGTTTGCCGAGGGGGCGGTGCTGATCGCCCACAATGCCCCATTTGACATGGAATTTTTGCGGCGTCTTGAAGCAACGATGGGCCTGCGCTTTAACAACCCCGTGTTCGACACAGTCCTGCTGTCCGCTGTGGTCTATGGCCAGCATGAGGTGCACAGCCTTGATGCACTCAGCCATCGGCTGGGAATTACCATACCTGAAGAAGCCCGCCACACAGCCATTGGTGACACTGTGGCCACGGCCGATGCTTTTCTGAAACTGATGCCGATGTTGCAAGGTCGTGGCCTTGCGACTTTTGGCGCGGTCCTGAGTGAAGTACGCCGTCATGGTCGACTGCTGAAAGACCTGAACTGACCCTGGGGCACTGAAAACAAAAAGCCGCCCGAAGGCGACTTCTTGTTTATTTGGTGGAGCCACGCGGGCACCCCACCACATTTTCAAGCCATTGATACGCGAAGATAATCAAGTGCGCGGTTGAGGTGTGTGTCACACCTGTGTGTCACACTTAGCGACAGCCTATGAATAGCCCCTAGTTTCCTAGACGCCTTGCAGTTTCAGTTTCTGCTGCTGTTCGAAGGCGATCGGTGACAGCATGC
>JBKBOF010000069.1:0-14550 GCA_046294955.1 Paracoccaceae bacterium | reverse complement strand
CCGACAACCTGATGATGGCGCTCAAGGCTCCGCGCTTCCCCTTCGCGGTGTTGCTGTGGAAACCGAAGCCGGCAGATCACACCCGGGTTGCGGAACTGGCGGCAGAAGTCGGTCTGGCCGAACAGCTTCACCGCAAATCGGGCGAGTTGTCGCACGGGCAAAAACAATGGCTTGAGATCGGGATGCTGTTGGCGCAAGAACCACAGCTTTTGTTGGTGGACGAACCCGCCGCCGGCATGACCCTTGCCGAGCGGGAACACACAACACGCCTGCTGGTGGACCTTGCCCGAACCCGTGCGGTTGTTGTGGTCGAACATGACATGGATTTCGTGCGTCGGCTGAATTGCCGGGTCACCGTGTTGCACGAAGGGTCGGTGCTGGCCGAGGGCAGTCTGGACCATGTTACCCGCAATCCGCAAGTCATCGATGTTTATCTGGGGCGGTCAGAACGATGATCAGAACCGAAAACCTGACGCTGCATTATGGCGGCAGCCAGATCCTGCATGGCATCAGCATGCAGGCACAGGCGGGCGAGGTGACCTGTGTCATGGGCACCAATGGGGTCGGCAAGACATCTTTGCTCAAGGCGCTTGCGGGTACGCATCCGCGATCTTCGGGCAGGCTTTGGCTGGGCGGTGACGAGGTGCCAGTGGTGCCGCCACAAGCGATGGCGCGGCGCGGGCTTGCGGTGGTGCCACAAGGTCGTATGATCTTTCCGCTGCTGACGGTGCGCGAGAACATGGAAACCGCCTTTGCGCTGTTGCCACGATCCGAACACAGGATCCCGGACGAGATCTATGATCTGTTCCCGATCCTCAGGGACTTCCTGCATCGCAGGGGGGGGGATCTGTCGGGCGGGCAACAGCAACAACTGGCGATTGCGCGGGCGATGATCATGAAGCCGCGCGTCCTGTTGCTGGACGAGCCGACAGAAGGCATCCAGCCCAATATCATCCAGCAGATCGGACGGGTGATCGAATACCTCAAGGCCAAGGGCGATATGGCCATCATCCTGGTCGAACAGTATTTCGATTTCGCTTACGGTCTTGCCGACCGGTTCTATGTGCTCAAACGCGGGGCCGTGGCGTTGGAGGGGACGAAGGGTGAATTGTCGAAGGACGTTTTGCGCCAGACGGTATCGGTCTGATACATGAATAAAGGCCCCGACAGTGTCGGGGCCTTTTTCGGTAACATCTTGCGACGGATCAGTTGGTGGCGGCCGGTGCTGCTTCGCCTTCGGCAGCAGCTTCAGGCACGGGCGACAGCGAGGCGATATAAGCATAAACGTTTTTCGCGTCTTCCGCTTTTGCCAACTTGAAGCTCATCTTGGTCTTGGCCGCCTTGTCGTCCAGTTTGGCTTTCAAGAACTTTGCCGGATCAGCGACGTATTCGACGAAATCCGCCTCAGACCAGACAAAGCCTGTTCCGCCAAGGGCAACGATCGAGTCGCCATAGCCGTTGAAGTCTTCCCTTGATCCAGCGACGCGGCCCGGCAGGCCGTACAGGTTGGGGCCGGTCTTGGCGTTCTTTCCGCCCAACACCTTGCCATCCGCATCAGCGATGACGTGGCAGGTCTGGCACTTGGCGAACACTTTTTCGCCGGCCGCAGCGTCGCCCGTCACGTCTTCAGCAAGCGCTGGCGCGGCAAGGGCGAGTGCGGCAAAAGTCAATGCAGTAAAGGTCAGTTTCATTGGGATCCTCCCGGGTAAATAGTTACGCGATAGATACATTTACCGCAGCGAAAGGCAAGTCACGGCAGCGTGCTTGATCTGTGTCGTTTCAGCGCATTTCACGCCACAGCATGGGCGAGGGCGCATTGACGCCAAAGCGACGACAGCGCCGTGACCAGATGATCAATATCCGCGTCACTGTGCAGCGGGCCGGGCGTGATACGCAGCCGTTCGGTGCCTTTGGGCACGGTGGGGTAGTTGATGGGCTGCACATAGATGCCCCAGTCGTTCATCAGGATGTCCGAAATCATCTTGCACTTGACCGGATCGCCGATCATCACCGGGATTATATGACTTCCGTTTTCCATATGCGGAATTCCTGCGGCATCCAGCCGGGCGCGTAGGCGCGCGACCCGGTGCTGCTGTGCGAGACGTTCCTGTGTGGAGGATTTCAGGTGCTGGATCGACGCGGTAGCAGCGGCTGCAACCGCAGGGGGCAGAGCGGTGGTAAAGATAAAGCCGGATGAAAAGCTGCGGATGAAATCTACCAGCGGAGCCGATCCGGTGATGTAGCCGCCGACGCAGCCAAACGCCTTGCCAAGCGTGCCCTCGATCAGGTCGATGCGATGGGCCAGCCCTTCGCGCTCTGACACTCCGCCGCCACGCGGGCCATACATGCCCACCGCATGCACCTCGTCGATGTAGGACAGTGCGCCATGGGCTTCGCAGACCTCGACGATCTCGCGGATGGGCGAGATGTCACCATCCATCGAATAGACGGATTCGAACGCCACGATCTTTGGCCTGTCGCCAACGGCATGCAGCTTGCGGTCCAGATCGCGCCAGTCGTTGTGCTTCCATAAAACCTTGTCGGCGCGCGAATGGCGGATGCCTTCAATCATCGAAGCGTGGTTCTTTTCATCCGACAGGATGACCGCACCGGGGATGCGGGCCCCCAATGTGCCAAGGGCCGCCCAGTTCGACACATATCCGCTTGTGAACAACAGGGCCGCGTCCTTGCCGTGCAGATCGGCAAGTTCAGCCTCCAGTAGAATATGGTGGTGGTTGGTGCCGCCGATATTGCGCGTGCCGCCCGAACCCGTGCCGCAGGACCGCACGGCCTCGACCATGGCATTTACGACCTTGGGGTTTTGACCCATTCCGAGGTAGTCGTTTGAACACCACACCGTCACATCGCGCAGCGCCCCGTCCTTGTGGTTGTCGGCGCGGGGAAAGTTTCCGCAGCGCCGTTCCAGATCGGCAAAAACGCGGTAGTTTCCATCGGCTTTCAGTTGATCGAGTTGGTGTGTGAAGAGGGCGTCAAAGTCCATGGGATTTCTCTTTCAACGTCGGGTGCAGGGACGATTTGGGCTGTGCCTGCAATTGCGATTTGCGCTCCGGCAGCATCCAGCGCCACAGCTTTTGGTCGGGAAGCGGGATCACCATGAACCAATGCTCCAAAAGAGCGAGCACGGTCAGGGCGGACAGAAGGGTAAAGCCGATCAGCGCGCCGTCGGTTGTGGCGCTGTAAGCGCGTTCCATCCAGCAGGCTGACGCATAGGACAACGCCGTGATCGAAATTGGAAATACCCAGTTCATCGGGGCGCGTCGGAAATGACTGGCCAGATGCGACAGGGGACGCGGCAAAAATTCGGTATGGATCCGTGGTACGCCAAAGAACAGGTTCAGCTTGGCCGAAATCCGGGCAAAAAACAGGATGGCAAAAGTCCAGAGGCCAAAGATATTTGGCGCCTCATGCGACAGAACCACCATCGCTGCCAACAACGTGATCAATAGCACCTCGTGCCACAGGATGGTGCCGATGGCGCGGAAAAACCGTTCCCACAAAGGGGCATAAGGTGGGCAGGCGCGGGTATTCGGCCCGGCGATGATGCCCGAGAGAAACGCCAGTTCAACCCAACCCCAGACCGCCAGCGCCGACAGGAACGCAAGATACGCCCCCATGGCCGACGTGTCAGTCAACGTCTCGTTCAACCCGACCGTGCCCGCCAGAAGCAGGGGAAGACCCAGCAGAACCGACCATAAATGGGCGTCATGGCCTTCGTTATCGGCCCGTCGCACGCGCCACAGGATGATGCCGGTGGAAAACCACCACAGAAAAAGGGCTGACAGAGCGGCAATCCATGGGTTAGTCATACGTGGCCCCCCCGATACCAGAGGGGCCACGCGCGGCGGCGGGACGCGCCCATCCCGCCGTCGCAATCACCGCTTGCGCGATGATATGACGGTGATCGGTCAATAGGCCGGCTCCAGCCGCACGGATGCGGGTGGTGTCGTATTTTTGACCGGGATTGTGTAGAGCGAGACAAAGGCGCTCAGTGCCCGCACGGTGCCCCACGCATTTGTCAGACGGCCTGAAACACCGCCCGCCTTGCGCCCGCGTTCCATATCCAGCATCGCCGCGTTCATCCGGCGCAAGCCGGGGATCCAGCGCGGATGGTCAATGTCCAGCTCCACCGGAAACACCTGACGCGCGATGGCGGAGGTTTTGCGATACACCTCCTGGTCATACCAGTCGATATCGACCCCCAGAGCCTCGTGGAAATCCTTGCGGGCATGGTCGCGCACCCACATCGTCGAATAGACCGCCGTCAGGAAAAAGCGGATCCACAGCTTGTTGGCAAAACCGGTGGTCAGCTTGGGGTCGGTGCGCATCAGCAGGGCAAAGGCTTCGCCATGGCTGAACTCGTCATTGCACCATTCCTTGAACCACTTGAAGATCGGGTGAAACCGGTGTTCGGGGTGCGCCTCAAGGTGGCGGAAGATCGTGATATAGCGGGCGTAGCCGATCTTTTCCGACAGATAGGTGGCGTAGTAGATGAACTTCGGCCGGAAGTAGGTGTATTTCTTGGCCTTGGTCAGAAAGCCAAGGTTCACCGCGACGCCGGCTTCGCGCAATGCATCATTGATGAAGCCGGCATGTCGGGCTTCATCGCGGGCCATATAGTTGAACAGCTCGCAGATGTCGGGGTTGTTGCCGCGCCGCTTCATTTCCTTGTACAGCACGCAGCCCGAAAATTCGGCCGTGCAGGACGACACCAGAAAATCGATGAATTCAGCCCGCAGATGTGGCTCCATCCCGGCCCAATCGACGTGATCCCAGTCTTCGTTCTTCTTGAAGTGCCCCTTGTTCGGGTCGGCGCGCATTTGTCCGATCAGCTTGTCCCATTCGGCGCGCACAGGCGTGACGTCGATGCGGTCCATCTCGTCGAAGTCGGTCGTGTAAAAGCGCGGATTCAGAAGTGTCGCTTCGGTGGCCATGGCGGTTGTGTCGAAAGTTTCCGACAATTCGGCGTGCAATTCGCCGTGCGTGGTATCGTGGGTTGCGTCTTTCATACCGCCAACTCCTCGCTGAATGAGAATTCGCACAACTCCATGAAATCCAGATCGCCCGTCAATTTGACCCATTGGCGTTCCAGCCATGTTGCGCGGGTGATGGTGGCGATGCGGTCCTCGATGATCAACTCGCCGTAGGCTGCCAGAACCGGTGCGCCATGCACCAGCACCTCATCGCCCGGATGGACAACTGCACCGTTGTTGAAACGGACATGCGCGTGAAGGGCTTCGAACCGATGGCTGACCTCGACGGTGCAGGGCACCTGTTCCTTCGCTTTGGTGAAAAATCCCATTGTTTTGGTTCCCTTATTTTGTTTGGTCGAGCAGCCGTTCGAACGCGGCTTTGTTGTCGCCGCCAAAGGCATAAAGCTCGGCGCTCCAGCCCGTGGTCGGATCTTCGGCCACAAGGCGGCCGTTGCCGTATTTCACAACCCGCATCGGCGGATTGCCTTCGATCTTGGCCACCAGGCGCGCGCGCGCCATGGCGGACTGGATCACTGTGATAAAACCACCATGCGGCAGATCCATCAACAGGGTGCCGTCGGCATCGCGGACCACAACCGCTTGTGCTGACTTGCCTTCAAGAACCAGCCACCGCTCTGATACGGCGGTTGCGGCTGGTGGAACGCCCACATGCGGACGGTTGGTCAGAACCGACAGGCTGACCACCGCCAGCGTGATCATCGCCAAAGCAAGCATGGCCCACAAAAGAACCCGTGGGATCATCTCGCGTTCGGGCGAGGGGCGGTCTGCAAGGGTGCGAAACTGTGCCATCTGTCTGCTCCCTTATTCTGCAGCCATCGCGGCAGCGGCAGGTGCCACTGTCACTACGGGTTCGTTCAGTTTGGCCTGTGCAGCGTCCGCAAGCAAGCGCGCCACACGCTGCGCGTCGGTAATGCAGCGAAAGGCCGGCTGGGTCTGACGGGCAAAGCCGGGGCGCAGGTGCGGCCACAGCACAGCATAAGACAGCCGCACGCCGTCGGTAATTTCTATGGCAATCGTGCCGGTGCCTGCCGGTTTCACGTCCAGTCGGGCCGTCGCGATCCGTACGAAGGGGATCGTGTAGGTCACTGGCAATGCCGCACCAACCCGCATGATCACACGCGCGCTCGTGATGGTGTAGATCGACGCCTGCGCTTGTGCCCATGCCAGCAGATAGATGACCGCATATCCCGCAATGGCCAACACCAGATAGGGCAGGCCGGTTGCCAGCATCAGCGCTGTGCCGCCATCGGCATAGGCCCCGCCCGCACGCCAGACCACAACAGCCAGCATATAGGCGGCGATCCAGTTGATCTTGTAGGCCTCGCGCGCAAGGGCCATGGCCTGCGGTTTGCCTTGCCACAGGATGTCTTCACCCTTGGGCAGTCCGGCAGGAACGCCGGGCATCAGTTCAAAGTCGAAATCTTTGTTATGGTCCGACATTTCAGACCCTCCGTGCAGGGGGAAAGACGGGGCGGCGCGGGCGCGCGCAGCCCCCCTTCTTGATCAGAAACCGTGCTTGCGGTTCGTCGCATACATCCAGCCCGAGGCGACGTAGGCCGAGATCTTGTCTTCCTCGAGCTTGGTCACCGTGGTCAACGATTTGGTCGCCGGGATGTTTGCGAAATGGTCGGATGTGATTGACTGGACACGCACCCGGTCGGCCCAGATGCGGGCCATGGTCATCGGGATCAGGCGGCGTTCACCCGAGTTGAGCTCCACCTCAAGATAGCGGACCAGCTGTTCAGGGGCATCGACCCACATGTCGCTGATGCGGCCCACGACTTCCAGATCGGCGGCTTGCACCGGCAGACCGCGCGGATCACGCCCGGCACTGACGGAAAAGCCCTTGGCCTGCGCCATCGGCACGATCTTGGCATGCCCATGGCCATCCAGTTCCGGCTCGTCACGGCGCGGCACCCACGAAGCGGGGCCCACGCCATCCAGCATCGGGTTCCCGGTCGGCGCATGCGGAAAGCCTTCCGATACCGCCGTGCGGGCCAGGGCCAGATCGCTGCGACGATGCTGTGCTTCGTTCTCGGCCGATGGCATCAACAGACTGCCTTTGCCGTTCGGCAATAGGAAGGTCTTCGGCTTCGGCACGGGGAATGGCCCCTGGTTCGGAGCGGGCAAGCCGTCCTCGGTTTCCAGCGGATAGCCTTCACGCATGTTTTCGGTTTGCAGGTAATAGATCAGCAGGGCGAAAAAGCCCCAGAACAGCCAGATCGACAGGCTTGCCAGATCAAAATTACCAAAGAAGTTTACGCCAACCATGGATTGGTCCTCCGCTGTGTCAGGTTGGGAATTCCGAAAGAGCCAGCTTGGCCCCATCATTTTCCGGTTTCGATGGATTCAGAATGCCGACCTTAACCAAGGGGCCAAGAGCAACAAGGGTTACAAAAAGCAACCCGATTTCAAGATGATAGACGACAGAATATCCGATGCTCGGGTCAGTCAGTGCCCCAAAATGACCACCTGTGGCCAGATGGCTGACCACATCGCGCAGCGTGCCGCCGATCAGGATTGCCAGACCGGCGGCGGTGGCTTGTGCAGCCCCCCATGCCCCGAGCGCCAGTCCCGCACCGGCCAGCCCACGAACGGGCATGGTCATCGCGGCGGTCAGGGTCGAGATGCCGAAAAGGCCGCCGCCGAACCCGATGCCGAAGGCGCCAAGGTAAAAGACAACGGTGCTGTCCAGAGGGGCTGCAAAGATCACGCCAGAAAAGGCTGCAATTCCGGCCAGAATTCCCCGCGCCGCCATGCGGTAGGGATCAAGCCCTTGCGTCAACCAGCGCGCGGCCAGCAGGAAACCCACCAGCGCACCCGTGGCCCAGGCTGCCGTCAGTAGGGTTGTCGCCCCGACTGACAGACCGAGGATCTCGCCGCCATAGGGTTCCAGCAGCACGTCCTGCATCTGGAACGCCAAAGTGCCCAGCACAACCACGGCCAGCAAGCGCCCCGCCGTGCCGCCCGCCAGCAGATCGCGCCATGCGTCGCGGAACAGCGGGCGCGGCTCTTCACGCTCGGCCTTTGTCATCGGCTTGACCTTTTCCTGCTTCCACAGGGCGATGACGTTCAGCACCAGCGTGGCAGCACCACAGCCCTGCACCACCCGCACCAGCAGGATCGGGTCATAATCGCGCAACAGGTAGCCGACGATCACCGCCGACACGCCCATTCCAACAAGGAACATGATGTAAAGCAGCGCCACCACTCGCGGCCGTGTCTCGTCACTCGCGCGGTCTGCGGCAAGCGCAAGGCCTGCGGTTTGGGTCATGTGCATGCCGACCCCGGTCATCAGAAACGCCAGCGCTGCCAGCACTTCACCGGCCCAGGCCGGACCAAGATACTGGTCGCCTGACAGCACGATCAGCGCAAACGGCATGACGGCAAGGCCACCCATCTGCCACAGGCTGCCGAACCAAAGATAAGGAACCCGCTTCCAGCCGATGGCAGAACGGTGGGTATCAGACCGATGCCCCAGAAGCGCGCGGAACGGCGCCACCAATACAGGAATGGCGATCATCAGCGCGACCAACATGGCGGGGATCGACAATTCGACGATCATCACCCGGTTCAGCGTGCCCAGCAACAGGACCGTTGCCATCCCGACCGACAGCTGGAACAAGCTCAGCCGCAGCAACTGGCCCATCGGCAAGCCTTCGGACGCCGCATCGGCAAAGGGCATCCAGTTGCTGCCCAGTTTTGCAATGTCCTTCTTGCGGAAAATCATGGCCGGTACTCCAGACACTCCGAAATATAGAATCCCCGACTGACCCGCCCGACGCGCGCCAGGCCAGGCCCCGCGCGTTTTGCAAGGGCGTCATAGGCATGCGGGATCATGGTGGGCGACCTATCAGCTCGGGGAAACAGCTTTCCCGCCGTAAAAAACGTCATCAGGAACGGTGTGCGCGGGGCAACCGTAAACACCACCTTACCATGCGTGCGCACGCCCAGACGGTGCAGAATGGCGGCAATATCCGACCCACTGTAGTAGATCAGACTGTCCATCGCGATCACATGGTCAAAGTGACCATGCGCCTCGTCGGCCATATCTCCGGCGGCAAAGCGCACCTGCGCCCGAAACTGCGGGTCCAGCCGATCTTCTGCGATGCCGATCAATTGCGGCGAGATATCCACCGCGACCACCTCCGCGCCACGCCGCGCCAGTTCGGCGGTCATCAGTCCCGTGCCACAGCCTGCATCCAGCACCCGGCACCCCGTCAGATCGGCGGGCAACTGGCCGAGCATCATGGCGCGCATCGCATCACGCCCTTCACGTACAGTCTGCCGGATGCGGCTGACCGGCGCGTCCGAACACAGACGTTCCCAAACCTTGGTGGCGCTGCGGTCGAAATAGTCTTCGACCCGGGCGCGGGTGGTCGAATAGGTGTTCATTCTCAATCAAACCCCAGCAGTTCAAAGATCTCGCGGTCCGGCAATGGTGCAGGGGATGATCCTTCCCCGTTGACGGACCGCCACAGCACATCGGCAAGGCGCATGTATTCTGCGCGCGCCATCACCACATCTTCGGCATCATCCATTTCGAACAGCGTCTTCTTCTTCAGGCGCGACCGGCGGATGGCATCGATGTCGGGCATGTGTGCCAGGCGATTGAACCCGACCTTCGCGCAGTAGCGATCGACCTCGTCGGTCTCTCGCGACCGGTTTGCCACGCAGCCCGCAAGCCGCACCTTGTAGTTGCCCGACTTGGCCTGCACCGCCGCGATGATGCGGTTCATCGCGTAAATGCTGTCAAAGTCGTTCGCGGTGACGATCACGGCGCGGTCGGCGTGTTGCAACGGTGCTGCAAAGCCACCGCAGACCACATCGCCGAGGACGTCAAAAATGACCACATCGGTATCTTCCAGCAGATGATGCTGCTTCAACAGCTTCACCGTCTGCCCGACCACATAGCCGCCACATCCGGTGCCTGCTGGCGGTCCGCCCGCCTCGACACATTTCACCCCGTTGAAGCCGGTGGCGACATAGTCTTCGGGTCGCAACTCCTCGGCATGGAAATCAACTTCCTTCAGGATGTCGATCACAGTCGATTGCAGGCGTCCGGTTAGGGTGAAGGTGCTGTCATGCTTTGGGTCGCAGCCGATCTGCAACACCCGCTTGCCCATCATCGAAAATGCGGCTGACAGGTTGGACGATGTCGTGGACTTTCCGATCCCGCCCTTGCCATAGACCGAGAACACCTTGGCGCCCTCGATTTTCACATCGGCATCCTGATGCACTTGGACCGAACCATCGCCATCAAGGCCCTTCAGATCGGGTATTTCGTCACGTGGGCTCATCGCTTTGCCCCTTTCATCTGTTCATAAATATCCCGGGGGGTGTGGGGGGCTGGCCCCCCGCTCCCGCGCTTTACGCTGGTGCACCGCATTGTCATTCCGCAGCGATCCCTTCCAAACGGTCTTCCAGTTCATCTGCTGCCCGATGCAAAGCGGCCAGTGTATCGGCATCAGGCTGCCAGTAATTGCGGTCCGACGCCTCCAGCAGGCGCTGTGCCATCCGGCTTGACGCCTCGGGGTTCAACCCGGCAAGCCGCTTGCGCATCGCCTCGTCCAGAACAAACGTCTCGGACAGGCGCTGATAAACCCACGGCTCCACAGCCGAGGTTGTCGCCGACCAGCCCAGCGTGTTGGTCACCTGCGCCTCGATCTGGCGGACACCTTCCGCACCGTGGCGCAACAGCCCCTCGAAATATTTCGGGTTCAGGCTGCGCGACCGGGTTTCCAGCGCGATCTGGTCTTGAAGTGTGCGCACCGTTCCGCCACCCCGGGTCTGGTCGCCGATATAGACGGGGGTTTCCTGCCCGCCGCGCGCCCGTTTCACCGCCCGCGCAATGCCGCCCAGCGTGTCGAAATAGTGATCTACCGTGGTGACACCCAATTCGACCGACTCAAGGTTCTGATAGGCAAGATCCACATCCTTCAGCGCCTTTTGCAGCAGCTTGCCGTTTTGCACCGGCTTGCCTGTGCGACCATAAGCAAAGCTCTTGCGCGCCTCATAGGCATCGGCCAGTTCATCCTCGGCCCCAAAGGCCGATGACCCGACCAGAACGTTGACGTTCGACCCATAAGCCCCTTCGGCGTTGGAAAACACCCGCAGGGCTGCGGTGTCCATGTCCACCCCCATCTCTTCGGCATAGACCAAAGCATGGGCACGGATGAAGTTCTGCGCCAACGGCTCGTCGGCGGTCGCGGCCTTGTAGGCGGCTTCGGCCAGCATCCGGGTTTGCAACGGCAGCAAGTCGCGGAAGATCCCGGACAGGGTCATCACCACGTCGATCCGCGGCCGGCCAAGGTCTGACAGCGCGATAAGATCGGCACCACACAGCCGTCCGTAATGGTCAAACCGGGGCTTTGCACCCATCAGCGCAAGTGCCTGGGCAATCGGGCCGCCATCCGACTTGATATTGTCGCTACCCCACAGCACCAGCGCCACAGTCCGCGGCAGCCGGTCATGGGCAGCCAGCAGCCGCTCTGCCTGTGCCGCACCGTCCTTGATTGCAAAAGCAGTTGGCATGCGGAACGGATCAAAAGCATGGATGTTGCGACCCGTCGGCAAGATCTCGGGCGAGCGGATCAGATCGCCGCCCGGAACCGGGCTGATGAACCGCCCCGACAGCGCCCGCATCAGTGCCGGAATTTCATGGTCCTCGCGCAACAGACGCTCGGCCTGCACCTTGTCGGCGGTATCCGGCATCAGATCCAGCATGGCCTGACGTCCGACGTCCGACATCGTGCGGCCCATGACATGAAAGCCGTCCGTGATCAGCGCGCCTTCGGTTTCCAACAGCTTGACCCAAAGCGTGCCAAGATCGCTTGCATCCAGGTCCACAGCCTTGGCCTGATCGCGGACCAACGCTTCCAATTCGTCACGTTCCATTGCGTCAGGTGGCAGGGCACGCAGCCGTGACAGCGTGTCCTTCACATCGGCCAGCCCCTTGTACAGCCCCGATTGCGCCAGCGGTGGTGTCAGATGGGTGATCGTGACGGCATTCGACCGGCGCTTTGCCAAGGTCGCCTCGGACGGATTGTTGGCCGCGTAGAGATAAACATTCGGCAGATTTCCGATCAACCGGTCGGGCCAGCAGGTTTCCGACACGCCGGCCTGCTTGCCCGGCATGAATTCCAGCGCGCCATGCATCCCGAAATGCAACAGGACATCGGCACCGAAATCTTCGCGCATCCAACGGTAAAAGGTGGTGAACGCGTGGGTCGGCGCAAAGCCCTTTTCGAACAAAAGCCGCATCGGGTCGCCCTCATACCCGAACACCGGCTGCAACCCGACAAACACATTGCCCATCTCGCGGCCCAGAACAAAGACGCCCCGGCCATCGGTCTGGATCCGGCCCGGTGCGGGGCCCCATGCGCTTTCCACATCCTTGAGCCAACGCGACTTTGCCACAACCTCGGCCGCTGGTATGATCGCGGCTACATTGGCGGGCTGGCCATACATCTTGGCCGACCCTCCCAACACAGCCTCACGCAAATCCTCGACCGTGGCGGGCGGATCGACCCGGTAACCGATATCGCGCATCGCGTGCAGCATGTTGTGAAGGGATTCGAACACCGACAGATAGGCCGCCGTCCCGGCAGCACCGGCATTGGGCGGAAAGCCGTACAGCACGATGCCGACCTTGCGCTCACCCACCTGCGACCGCCGCAGCAGGGCGAGACGTTTGACCTTGTCGGCAAGCGCGATGATCCGCTCAAAGCACGGGGCCATGGCACGGGTCTGCAGGGACTGATCACTTTGCGGCTGGCAGCTTTTCCAGCATCCGGTGCAACCGTTCAGATCATGTCGTCCGGCAAAGACCGTGGGATTGGTTGCGCCGTCAATTTCCGGCAAGGCGATCAGCATGGTGGTTTCCACCGGTCCGAGGCCACCGCCTGACGCCCCCCATTGGCCCAGCGTCTGGAATTCCAGCGGATGGGCGGCAATATAGGGCACGTCCAGCGACGCCAATGCCGCCACCGCCGCCGGACTGTCGTTATAGGCCGGTCCGCCGACAAGGCTGAACCCGGTCAACGACACCATGGCGTCCACCTTGGATCCGGCAGGACCCCGGAAAAAGGCGTCAATGGCCGGTCGGCCATCCAGCCCCCCGGCAAAAGCGGGAAGCACCGCGATGCCTTGCGCCTCGAAGGCCGCTATCACAGCATCATAATGCGCCGTATCACTGGCCAGAATATAGCTGCGCAGCATCAGCATCCCGACCGTCAGCACAGAGCCGTCCGGGCGGGGCAACGCCGTGGCATCGGTGGTGATACGGTTCGGAAGGCTGGGGTGGTAAAGACCCACATCCGGATAGTCGATCGGTGCCGCTGCCTTGATCTTCGCCCAATCCCGCTTGCCTGAATAGCGGCTGACCAGAAAACGGATCATCGCTTCCAGATTGTCGTCCGACCCTCCCAGCCAATATTGCATCGACAGGAACCACGCCCGCAGATCCTGCGCCTTGCCGGGAAAATACTTCAGGATCTTGGGCAACCGGCGCAGCATCGCCATCTGCTTTTCGCCGGAACTCGCCGAAGGCGATTTGGAGCCCCGCAGTTTTTTCAACAGCGCCATCGGGCCCGAAGCGGGCACACTCATATCCAGATCGCCCATCTTGGTCAGCTTGACCACAGCCGGGTCGGCTATCACCCCGATAAAGGCATCACAGCGCTCCCGCGCCGCCTGCAACTCGGGCAGGATGGCGGTGATGTGTTCTTCGATGAACAACAGGTTTGCCACGACAAGATCAGCGCTGTTCACCGCCGCCTTGGCCGCCGCCAAAGCCACCGGGTTCTCAGCCCATTCGGCAGCCGCGTGAACCGAAACCTCGATCCCCGGAAAGTCCTTTGCCAATCGCGGAGCAATCCGCGCAGCGGGGCCTGCGGCGTGGGCGTCAAGGGTGACGACGACAAACCGATAGACCCCATCGCCTTTCGGCGCAGTCATCTCAGGCGATGGGTAACGATCATCGCGCATAGTGGGCTTTTGCCTCATAAAGGGTTTCGACAGAGATTTCGGCAACGCCTTTTTCGGCGGCGTATTTTTCGGTATTGCGCTTCGCCTTGCCGCGCACAAAGAACGGGATCTTCTTCAACTCGCGCTCGGCAGCGGCAAGCCATTGTGGTTCTGCTGCCACTCCAGCAATCGCCTCCCGCCGGTCAGCCGTGTTCATCTGTTCAAAAATATCCATGGGGGAGGCGGAGCCGGCGGGCAGAGCCCCCTCTGACGCCGACGCCACCGGTGCTGCGTCGGTCGGTGAACGCAGGTCGGCCTTGGCACCGTGATGGCTGGCACCTGCCTCGTCATGAAACTCGAAATCCTCGCGGAACATGGTCAGCAGGTGTTCTTCCAGACCCATCACCAGTGGGTGGATCCAGCTGTCGAAGATCACATTCGCGCCTTCGAACCCCATCTGCGGGCTATAGCGGGCGGGGAAGTCCTGCACATGCACCGGGGAGGAAATCACGGCGCAGGGGATGCCGAGGCGCTTGCCGATATGGCGCTCTTGCTGGGTGCCAAGGATCAA
>JBKBOF010000068.1:0-14751 GCA_046294955.1 Paracoccaceae bacterium | reverse complement strand
AGGGCAGTGCCTGCACCAAGCGCGCGTGTGGCACCGCGCGCCGACAGCGCGGTCAGGGCGAGGCCCAGACCAAGACCTGTGATGTGAAGCACCATGGTGGCAAGGGCAAAACCCGTGCCATAGGCCAGCATACCCGATGCGGGCCCCTCGGTGCCATGGGCATGGCCGTGGAACAGACCGAAGACCGCCACGATCCCGACACCAATCGCAAGCGGTGCACGCCAAGCCAGTGCAGCCAACACCCCAATCAGCACGATGGAGGCCAAAATCATCGACTCGACCCCCGGCAGTCCGAGCCCCACAAATCCAAGCCCTGCGCCCGTCAGCATCGCACCGACAAAGGCCAACGGCAACGCCACGAGCGCACGCCCGCCTGTCACGGCGGCCCAGAGCCCAACGGCCACCATCGCCAGCACATGATCAGCACCACCAACCGGGTGCATCACGCCGGAGAAAAAGGCCGAACCCTCCGGATGTCCGGCATGGGCCAGAACGGTCTGCGGCAGCAGCGCCATGGTCCCAAAACTCAGCAGCAGCTTTTTCATATCGTCGCCTTTCTCAGCGGATCGGGTGGTGGACGGTGACTAGTTTGGTGCCATCGGGAAAGGTTGCCTCGACCTGCACGGTATGGATCATCTCGGGCACGCCGGGCATGCATTGATCGGCGGTGATCACGCCTGCCCCCGCCTCCATCAGTTCGGCCACGCGGCGGCCATCGCGGGCGCCTTCAACGACGAAATCGGTGATCAGGGCGATCGCCTCTGGGTGGTTGAGCTTTACGCCACGGGCCAATCTGCCGCGGGCGACCATCGCGGCAAGGCTGATCAGCAACTTGTCTTTTTCACGAGGGGTCAGGTTCATCGGATTTCCTTCACATCTGCCAGACGCTTGGCAAGGGCGCACCCCGGCGCAGAACAGCAAGACACCGGGCAATCTGGCGCCGCATCGGCCAACCATCCCCCGCCATGATCCGCAGCATCAACCGCCCGTCCGGGGCCGAGGCAGCGGCGGTTACACCCGGTTCGGTCAACACATCCCGCAAGGGCGCCAACAAATCGGCCACCCTCTGACCAACCATGACAAGTGACGCAAAGGCACGCGCCCCCGCCAAGCCCGCCACACCGCTGCGCAAGCTCGCATCGGACAGCCGCAGCGGCTCTACCATCACCGGCCGACCCGCAACCCTGATCTCGCGCCAATCGCGCAACGCCACCCGTGTCACGGTTTCGCCCGTGGCAGCCCGGCCCAGAACCACGCTTTCCAACAGCAGGCACCCGGCGCCGGGGGCAAGGTTCACGACGGTCCGGCGATCCACACGGCTGTCGTTGAACAGAATGGTTTCCTGTGGCAGCCAATCCACCCAGCCATGCGCTCCCACGTCCAGCGTCACGCGCACCCGCGCCACCCCGCCGGACGACCGATAGGCCCGTTCGGCGGTCTGTGTGGTTGCTGTGGCGCGGGCATTCGGGCCAAGCTGGACGCCAAAGGACAGCACATCGCCCCCCGCCAAACCACCGGACGTGTTCAGAAACACAACCTCTGGCACCGCCTTGTACCTTCCGGGTCCATGCGGAAGGATGCATTTCGCCGAACCGCTTTGACGCAAGCCGGTCAGGCGCTGCCCCACAGGCCCAATTGTCAAAGCCACCGTGGCGTCGCCGCGACTGCGCTGCATCGGTATTATGACAGATTTTGCACCCATTGCCCCCGCCTTTTCAGCCACGCTGCGGCGGCAGGGCAAAAGGCTCAATCCGCTATCATGCGGCTGTCGAGAACCGGTGGCACATCGCCAAGGCTTTGCCCGCATTTGGGGCGCACTGCCCAAAACTTTTGCAGCCCGCAAAGCCTACCAGCGGGTTGTCGCGGTCAATATGCGCCACGCCCGTGGGCAACGGCCCCAACTGTGCGCAAGATCAACGCAAGGTCGCCCTTCAGCGACGCCGTTTCCAAATAGGCCACATCCAGCGCAACCATCTGGTCAAAGTCGATGTCTGCCCGCCCCGAAACTTGCCACAGCCCGGTCAATCCCGGCAGACCGGCCAGCCGAGCCATGGCATCGGGACCATAAAGCGCCACCTCTTCGGGCAGCGCCGGTCGTGGTCCCACCAGCGACATCTCACCCTTCAGCACATTCCACAGCTGAGGCAACTCATCCAGCGACGACCGGCGCAGAACACGTCCGACCAACGTGACACGCGGATCATCCTTGTGCTTGAAGCACAATCCGTTGCGGTGTGACTGGTCCAGAAGGGCTGCACGACCCGCTTCGGCATCAGGATACATGCTGCGGAATTTCATCATCCGAAAGCGGTGCCCGTGACGCCCCACGCGCGTCTGGACGAAAAAAACGGGACCGCGTGATGACAGTTTTATCAAAAGCGCAATCAGAACAAGGATGGGAATCAGCACCGGAACCGACAGCAGGATCAGTCCGACATCCATCACCCGCTTGTGCCGCGCCGGTGCGATGCGAACACCTGCGGCGGGCCGAGCACGGACAAGGGAAGACATGGCAGCAGCCCCCGAAGATCATGTCGGACGATCCGACACGTTGCACTTAGGCTAAAAGTGCGAAACTTTTGAGGATAAATTTACCGATGGAGGGCTGAAACGTCAGGTTGACGTTACGTCATGCGCGAAAAAATACCAAAATTGATCATCGCCCGCGCAAAAACACGTCAATTTCACAGCGGGACGGCATCGCACTGGCCGCGCCTTGGCGGGTCACAGATATCCCGGCCACCGCGGCCCCAAAGGCAAGAGCCCGTTCCATATCGGCTCCTTCGGACAGTGCGACTGCAAGCCCGCCGTTGAACGCATCGCCTGCACCGGTTGTATCCTGCACCGGTCCGGGGGCGCGGGCGGGGACATGCAGGCTTTTTCCGTGACCGCGATACAGCACACCCTTTTCCCCAAGCGTGATGATTGCGGCCCCGACGCCGCGCGCAATCAACCGGTCGGCGGCCGCCTCTGCATCGGAAATCGACTCTACACGGACACCTGTCAAACCTTCGGCCTCGGACTCGTTGGGGGTGATCAGGTCGCACAGCCCAAGCACCTGATCAGTCAGCGGCGCTGCGGGTGCTGGATTCAGGATGGTGCGCACCCCGGCCCCACGCGCGATCCGCAAGCCGTGTTCGGCGGCATCAAGCGGTTGCTCCAACTGGGTGACGAACAGCCCCGCGCCTTCGATCAGACTGCGCCGCGCCTCGACATCCTGCACCGAGATGCGGGCGGCCGCGCCTTGCGCCACGATGATGGCATTCTGCCCGGTGGCCGCTTCCAGAAAGATGAAGGCTGACCCGGTATAGCTGTCGGGATCGTCCGTCACCTCGGGAATGACGCCAGCCTCACGCCACAGATCATGCGCCATTGCGGCAAAAGCATCGCGCCCCAGACGGGTGATGAAATGAACCTGGCCCCCTGCCCGAGCTGCCGCCACCGCCTGATTTGATCCCTTGCCCCCCGGTCCCAGCCGGAAGTCATGACCAAGGATGGTTTCGCCCAACCGGGGTAGACGGTCTGCGCGATAGGCGGCATCTGCGACAAAAATTCCAAGAACCACAATTGGGTGCGCCATGATCATGCCTCGGGTCCGATCACGCCTTTGCGCAGCATGAAACAGCCGTAAAATCGCCGCTCACCAGTCTGGACCACAGCATAGGCTTCCCGGGCAAGGTCGTAAAAGGCAAAGCGTTCAATGGACGGCAAGGGGCGCTGCCTGCCTTCGGCCCGGTCCACTTCCACCTGCACCTCGGCCTGCACGTCGGGAATGGCGGCCGGATCACCCACCACCTGCATCCGGCCGGCAAAATCGGGCACGAACGTATCCAGCGGCAGCACCGACAGAACCGCCTGAACTGCTTGCGCGGACGTCAGGTTTTCCATCCGCAACAGGCGGCCAAGGGTCGTTGCGCGGGCAATGCTGTCGGCCGGGAAATTGGTATCGACAACCATAATCATATCGCCATGTCCCATGGCACGCAGCGCACCCAGCACGTCGGCATTCAACCGATGATCAATCCCCTTCAGCATCGCAACTCCTCCTCGCCTGCCCGTCTGCGACAGACGCTTTGAGGCAGACTGCCCCGACCAGCGTCGGGCTGCAAGGGGTCAGAGGATCGGACGCTTCTCGGCCGGGCCATCGGCCAGATTGGCCAGTTTGGCCAAGGCTTTGCGATCCGGAATGTGCAGGACGCCCCGCGACCAGTCCATCAGACCCGCCGACCTGAACAGCTTCAGCCTTTTGTTGGTGTGAACCAAGGACAGGCCCAATGCATCCGCAAGATCCTGTTGGCGATACGGCAACGGCATCCGCCCATCCACGACCAGACCGAGACTTTCCCCCCGACGATACATCCGCAGGAAGGCCCAGGCCAAGGCCGCAGACGCATCGCGTTGGCCAATGGTGGCGACCGTTTCGCCCAGAAAATGCTCTTCCACCGCTGCGATCCATGTCAGATCATAGGCCCGCGCGGGGTTGGTCTGGAACAACGACCACAGTGCAGCACGTTCGAACACGCACAGGACCATCGGCGTTGCGGCTTCGACCGAATGGTGCATTTCGCCCATCAAGCCAGCCTGAAGTCCCAGAAAATCACCGGGGAAAATCAGATTCAGGACCTGACGCCTGCCATCCTCGAGAGTCTTGTGACGCAGGCCCATCCCGCTCAGCACCGTGTAAAGCTGACCACTGGATTGTCCCTCGGACAGGATGGTAGCCCCACGGGCCACTGTCAGCTCGCCCTTCTTGAAACGACCCATGAACTGGATTTCATCTTCGGTCATGGGCAAGAACGCAGCACATTGGCGCAAAGGGCACGATCTGCAGTCAGTTTTCACGCTCATTCTCCACAACTATGTCGCAGTTTAATGCGCAGCATCCGTTTTGGTTCCATGACACATCCTTGTTTTGAAAATGAGGGTGACATGCCGAAACTTGTTCTTATCCAGGATCCCGATGCGGTGATCAGCGTGGATTTGGCCCAGACGGTGATGGAAGCCTGGCCTGATGCGACTGTTGTGATCTGCCGGGGAATCGAAGACGTGCTGGCCTGCCTGCGCAGCGGCAAGAAAATCAGCATGATGGTCCTGCGCCAATCAATGCGCAGCCTGCTGTCCAAAGATCTGGTGCCGCTGGCGCGTGACGCGGCGTCACATGTTCTGTTGACAGCCGCCGATGAGCAGGAAAGCGACCTTATCGTTGCCGAAGGCTGGAGTTCGCTTGACATGCCCTTTACCACCGAGCAATTGCTGGCTGCCTTGCGGATCGACAGTGATCCGGCAAGGATCTGAAAAACCGTTGCAATCCAATTGCCTTGCGATACCGTCAGTCTTGCGTCGGTTGCTGCGGTTTGCCGAGGAATACGTCATGGAACAGTTGCGGCTTTGGGCTGTTGCGCGACGCAGCCCGCTTTATCAGTTGACCTTCGCCAGCCTTGCCACCGTCTTTTCAGTCGGCCTGCGGTATTACATCGAAGACGCGCTGCCATCCGGTTTTCCGTATCTGACCATTTTCCCTGCGGTGATCCTGACAGGGTATTTTGCTGGCACCCGTGCGGGTGTTGCGGTTGCCGCCGCGTGCGGCGTAG
The DNA here is from genome assembly GCA_046294955.1 of Paracoccaceae bacterium. Taxonomy (GTDB): domain Bacteria; phylum Pseudomonadota; class Alphaproteobacteria; order Rhodobacterales; family Rhodobacteraceae; genus Pseudotabrizicola. Next base: position 9,160 of record JBKBOF010000068.1, on the reverse strand, counting down.
CGGCATGGTATCTGTTCTTGTCGCCGATCCACAGTTTTGCCCTGACCGGACAAAGCATCGTGGCTTTGTGCTTCTATCTTCTGATCGTCACCACAGACCTGGTGCTGATCCACGCCATGCGGTTCGCACTGTCGAAATTGGAAGTCGAAAAAGCCCGGTCCGACACTTTGGCCAGCGCCAACAAGACCATGTTTCACGAATTGCAGCACCGGGTTTCTAACAACCTTCAGGTGGTTGCCTCGCTGCTCAAGATGCAGCGGCGCAACGTGGTGGAAGAAGGCGCAAAGACCGCCTTGGATCAGGCCAGCGCGCGGTTGCAGGTCGTTGCCAACATCCAGCGGCAGTTGCACAACCCCAAACGCCAGACCACCGACATGGGTCAGCTTCTGCGCGATGTGCTGCCCGAGGTGGTTAACAGCTTGGCCCTGTCCGACCGCGTAAGGCTGAGCTTCGATGTCTCACCGGTAATGGTCACTGGCGATCAGGCAACACCACTTGCGCTGATTGTGGTGGAACTTGTCTCGAACGCGGTTGAACATGCAACGCGCGACGGTGCCATCACACATTTGATTCTGACTGTGCGCAGCACAAGCGATCAGGCGATCTTTGTCGTGCAGGATGATGGCAAGGGTCTGCCTCCCGGATTTGTCGCCGAAAAGTCGCGCAGCCTTGGCCTGCGGGTCGCCTTGCAATTCACCGAACAGCTGCACGGCGTCTTGCGGTTTGAAAATGTGAACGGCACCCGCGTGACCTTGACGATCCCTCTGACGGCCTGACCGCTCCTACATCACCCAGACGGACAGTCCGATGGCAAGGGCGCCCAACGCTATGGCCACCACCGCAAGCCGCACATGTCCCGTCAGCATCGCCAAGGCAAGGACCGTTATCAGGGTCGCCACGATGGATGACGAAAACGGGATCAGTTCCAGCATGGGCAAAACTAGACCCAAGACCATGCACAACAGCGCAAGAGCAGGCGACCACCACGCGTCCGCCTCGCGTTTGGGCCGGGCCGGGGCAAAGCCGTCGAACCATCGGGCTGGTCGGCGCAGCCAGACCAAGGCTCGGCGCAGTACTGGCCCCGGCATGGTACGGTTGCGCAGCACAGCCGGCAGCCACACCTTGTCGCGCTTCAGAACAATCTGTCCGGCCACCAAGGCGATAACGGCACCGCCCACTGTCGATGCCCCCGGTATCCCACTGAGCGGCGACACCAGCAACAGCGCCGGTACGATCAGGACCGCCGCCATCGACGACCGACCGATGGCATCCACCAGATTTCCAACCGTCACGCGGTCCGCACTGCGCGCCGCCCGGTGCAGCCGCATCACAACGTCGGTCAGGCTCATCGGAGCATCGGTCATGACGGTTTGGGCGACATTGTTTGGCGTCCGTTCCTTTTGGGCAAAACGCAGCCAAAGGTGCTTACCCAAGCCTGGGAACAGATCTCTCGCCACGTCGCGCGATATGGGAAACTTCCGCTGATCGCACAAGGGGGTGGGAACCAAAGGCCCCCCTGTCTGCGTTATGCCCGTGTCGCCCCTGGCGGCGTTCACGGACGAGGAGCCAGACGATGACCGGCACAGTTCAACTGCACCTTCCTGATGCGCCGTTTGCTACGATCGCGCAGGTCGATAGCCAAGCCTTGACGAAGCAGGACGCGGTTCACCTTGTCGTATGCGCGGTGCACCAGCAATCAAGCGACCCCAGTGGTGACTTTCTATCCGTGATCGCCAAGGCACGCGCCTTGGTCGCCGCCGGGGCAAGTCGCATCGTCTTCCTGATCTGTGGCGGACCGGCAAACAACGATCTGCATCGGTCGTTGCATAGCTTTTCAAGGCATGCCGGACGCGCGGTCGCTGGCAAACAGGTGGTCTTCGACACCCGGATCCTCAGCGGTACGGACCATGATGGGACCATCGCTCAGGCCCTTCGTATCCTTCCCGATGACGACGGCGGGTGTGAAAACCGTATGCCCACAGCAGTCCGACCCGAGCGCCGTCGCGTCAGGTTGCGCCATCAGTCGATAGCACTGACCTGATCCTGTTGCCGGCCCATCGTTGCGCGACACCAAAACCCTCTGCGCGTTGCAAGGAACTTTTGCAATGTTGTTACGTGTCCGGTGCAGCGCGCGCTGGCCCATGCAATCAAAAAAGGCCGCCCGGAGTGGCGGCCTTTCCGAACCTTTAGGTACGTCTTGTGTCAAACCGGCGGTTTTCCACGGACCGCACGCGCGATCATCGCCACAACGAACAGCACGATGAACACGAAGAACAGCACCTGTGCGATCGAAGCCGATGCGCCCGCGATGCCGCCAAAACCCAAGGCCGCTGCGATCAATGCCACAACCAGAAACGTCAATGCCCAACCAAGCATGGTTTTCTCCTTTTCTATCCTGTTAAGGTTTTGCGCCGAAGCGCTCATGCCGGGTCAACGTGCCGGGTAGCTTGCGGTTCCGCGTCACAATTCAGAAAAGTCGGGGTCCGCGCGCACTTGGTCATGGTTGCTTGTTATCCGGCCGCGCCCGAAGGCCAGCCCACCGGTGGCAGAGTGAGCGATAGACGGCCTGCCGCCCCTGTGCGATATTGAAACCGGCACTGCGATTTTCATGGAACCCTTACCCCACTTCGGCGTTTGCCCACCACAGCGTCAAGGCGAAGACGTCGTGAGCACTTGATAAGATGCATAGGAATACTCTGATGTCTGAACTGAGCATGTTTGAAATGTCGGGCTTTGGTGGCCTCCTGATCCTGGCGCTTGATCTGTGGGCCATCATCTCTGTTGTCGGATCAACCGCTTCGACCGGCAAAAAGGTGATGTGGACCTTGCTGATCGTCTTCTTGCCGATCGTCGGCTTCATCCTGTGGTTTTTCCTTGGCCCCCGCTCCGCACAACGCCCGATCTGACCCCGCGCTGACAGACGACGATTGACAGGAATACCAAATGGCGCCGTCCGGCCTTGAAAGCCTGCTTGCCCCCCTGCTCGACCTACTGACGCTGGGGCGTCGGGCCGTTGCCCTGCGCGTGGCTTTGGCCAAGGCAGAGCTGCGTGTGCGGGCATCGTCAGTTGTAACGGCGCTGGTTCTCGGACTGGCTGCGGTGCTTCTGATGATCATCAGTGTGGTTCTTTTGGTTCAGGCTGGGCTGTTCGGCCTTGCGGCACTGGGGCTAACACCGCTGCAAGCCGTGCTTGTCGTTGCTGCCACATGTGTGGTGCTGGCAGTGATCCTGATCCTGTTCGCGCGGTCCTGCCTGCGTCGGGCCACGCAACCTTTGACTTCGATCCCCGGGCTTGGCGACGATTTACCGGCCAAACGCCCCTGACTTAGACCTGAAGAGGAGACTGAAATGGCACGCTCGCGTAACACCGATGCGCTGATCAATGAGGCGCGCGCCACCGAAGACGCACTTCGCGCGTCGCTTGATCGGCTGAAAGGGCGCTGGTCGGGTCGCACCAACGCCAACGACGATCTGCTGGGACTGGCGACAGGTGCGGTCGGGCAAACCGTTATGGCAACAGCCGCCGTGCGCGCCTTGCGCAGCTATCCGCTTGCCACCGTGCTGGTCGGGGCCGGGCTGGCCTGGCTCGCCTTTGGCACCAAAGGCGAAGACCGCTGGTCCGACCGTGTGGTGGATACACTGGATGACTGGCAGGCCATGGCCGACGACGCACGCGAAGCGGCACGCGACAAACTGGCAGCCCTGTATGACGACGTGGCCGAAAAGGGCGCAGATGCCGCAGCCTTTGCCCGCGAAAAGGCGACCGTCACCGCTGATCTGGCAGCCGATCTTGCCGCAGCCTTTGGCCATGGCCTGTCGGACCTGAGCAGCGATGCGGCAGACCGCATCATCGCCGCTCGTGAACGCGCTTACGCAGCATTGGCAACCGGCAGCGACGCACTGCGCGACGAGGTGGCCGATCTTGTGGATACGACCGATGATCGCAATTTTATCGTGCGCCATCCGGTTGCCTCTGCCGCAGTTGCAGTGGCGCTTGGCGCGGCTTTGGCGACGGCCTTGCAGGTCAACCGTCGCGATGGCGAAACGCTGACCGAGTCCGCCGAGGCCCTGATGGCCAAGGCGCGCAAGACACTGGAACGTGAAAGCAAGGCTGCGGGCCGGGCCATGGGCGACGTGGCGGAAGCCCTGCGAACCCGGGGCACCGAGGCCGCGCGGGCGATGGTGTCGGATCTGACAGCCATTTTGACAAACGCCCGCGACACTGGCGGCGACGCAGTGCAAACAGTCGAAGACAATGTTCGCAAAACCGCGCGGCAGACGGCCACAAAGATCAGGGCGGCTGAAAAGCGCGCCGCGCCGAATGTGCGCGCCCGCAGGCGGGCCACGCAAAAGCTGGCCAACAAGCTGGCGGGCGACCGCGCAAACTGAACGTCCCTGCCTCCTCAAGGCAATCGTCTGACCCATGGCGTTCGCCATGGGTCTTTTTTTTAAACAATCTCGGGTGGCAGGAAAGAAACTGGTGTCCCGAACCTTTCTGCTGCCCGCCGAGAGTAGGGCAACACTAAACCCTGCCGGTCCGCGGGCGTACGGTCGAACACGGCGATCTTTTGGAGCCCGGCGCACCCGGCCATCTACGCGCGTGACCATCAGCACAGCTATATCTGGCACATCCCGCGAGTCCGCCACCCGGCTCTGGCGCTTGCAGACGATTAAGCCAAGCAGAGGTGCGCCAGATCCGCGCCATGATGATCGGTAAGATCAAACCAGCGCTGACCGACGGCCAAACCTTCGTCGGATCGCAAGCGCGTATCGGGGCCGAACACCAGAAAACTTGCAACAATCTCTGTCTCGGCCGCCAGAAAGGCACGTTCCAACGCAGAGTAGGCCTCGGTTGCCGTAAAGAAGCGATCAAGGGTTCCGTGTGGGGATCGGCTGTTCTGGAGCATTGCGCTGGCCATCGAAAGCCCCTGCCCGCACCGTCCAGCCTCAGGAACGCTCATCCTCGCCGCTTGGTTCCTCCACGGCGGCGGCCGCGCGTCGTTCTTCGGCGTCGGTCAGTGGCCGCAGGGGAAATTCCAACGACAAAACATAGCCATCCCCGGACCTTCCCCGAATGATCTGGCCCTTCAACTGCTGCGCAAATGCCATCAACAGTTGCGAGCCAAAGCCGTCACTTCCTTCGGTCCAGGCGCTGCCTTCACCATCACCCGAAGGCGACAGGCTGTTGCACAACGTGAAGCGCGCAGCACCAGCAGCGTTTCGTTCCAACCGCAACCCGATGCGCGACCGTGCCTGCCCTTCGGACCAGGCGTGTTTGATGACATTTGCCATGCCTTCGGTCAGAAACAGCGCCAGCGGCACTGCCTGATCCGGGGTAAGCCGGATATCGTCCACCTCTGCATCAAGATCAAACCGTCGCCCCGGTGCCGATCCGATACGCAACAGATCGCGCGCCACCCTTGGCAGCAATTCATCCGCCTGCACATCGGTCAGACCGCTGGTCTGATACAACTCGCGGTGGACCGTCGCCAGACTGATGACACGATCCTGCACGGTCCGCATCGCCTCTTTCGCCTCGTTGGTGCGGGCGCTACGAAGCTGCATATTCAGAATAGAAGCAATGAGTTGCAGGTTGTTCTTCACGCGATGATGCACTTCGCGCAACAGGACTTCCTTTTGATGGATGGTATTTTCCAGATCTGCTTCGTTGCGCAAGACGGCTTCGGTCATCCGCTCATACGCCCGCCCGACGGACCGAAGCTCCAGCGCCGCATTGTCCATCGACAAGGGGGCAAGTTGCCGTTTGCCCCCTGCAAAGGCCGTAATGCTGTCTCGCAGGGACCGGACATGGCGCAAGACCTGACTCTCGGCCGCAAGAAAAGCAACGAGAAGACTTGCCGCCCACATCAATACCGGAAACAGAAACGCCGGAAACTTGCCTTGCAGAAGTCCGTTGTCCAGCCTGTCGGCAGGCCATGACCCCAACAGATACAGCGTGCCCATCTGAACCGGCACTACCGCGAATGCGCGGCGCTGGCCCGTGGCGGTAACGCCGACAAAGCTTTCGCCTGTGCTGTTGACGAAAGTGCTGAGCTCGCGATCAATCGGAAGGTTATCCGCAGCGCGCTCCATCCCGATGGACGACGTCAATATCGCACCAGTCTGATCGAAGGTCATCAAAGACAAGGGCTGCGCTTCGCCTTCAACATCCTGCGTTTGACGTTCCAAAGCCAGATGAGGCAACGCCACCATAACGATGCCAGCAACTTCGCCGGTCTCCCCGACAACCGGATGGGAAAGCACCAGAACCGACGTTTTTGAAATCGGGCCAAAAGGGCTGATGGTCATTCGGGCGCGCGGATCGTCCAGGATGGACTTGAGCGCGGGACTGTCAGCAAATCTGCCCAAACTGTCGATTGACCCACAAATCAACTGACCATCACGGCTGATGAACCCGGCAAATGTGACCATCCCGATATGGCTCGCCACCAGATTGACCATAGCCTGACGACACTCGGCGGTGGCTGCTTCCGGCTGGGCCCCGCTAAGCAGGATGGCGGGCAGCATTGCAGAAATCGTCCCGGCCTTACCTTGCGCCTTGAACACTTCCGCGACCAACGGAACCGCCGCGACGAGGGTTTCGCCCTTGATCGCGTTGGTGACACGGGCAAGTGCCAAACGCTCGGTCTGCAAGGATTGAACATAGCTGAGAAGGGCAAGCGGCAAGAGGGCGATACCCATCACGGCCATAAGGCGAAACCCCAAGCCAGAAAACCGCGCTTTCAGGGCGGCTCTCTTGATCATGCAGCCTGATATCCGGACCGACCCATGACGGCGAGTGTTGCGCCGGATTGCTCGGCCAGAATATCTTCGCCTTCCGCCAGACCCAAAAGATCACACAGGCGCGCCCTTGCCCGGTTGGCCCGGCTTTTCGCCGTTCCCACGGCAACGCCCATCATCTTTGCGGCTTCCTCGTAGGAATAGCCGTTTGCGCCGACAAGGATCAGCACCTCGCGATGTTCGGGCGTCAGTTTGTCGAAGGCATGACTGAAATCGGTAAAGGCCAGACGACCGTCATGATGCGGCTTTTCGAACATGGTGGCCGCGTGAATGCCATCGGTGTCAGACACTTCGCGGCGGGTCTTGCGTTTGGACGAAAAGAAGGTGTTTCGCAGGATCGTGAACAACCAGGCCCGCATATCCGTGCCGACGGTGAATTTCTCGATGTTTGACCATCCCTTCAGGATCGTCTCTTGAACCAGATCATCGGCCTCACTGACATTGCGGGTCAGGGAAATCGCAAAGGCCCGAAGCGACGGGATGTGGTTGGGCATTTCTTCGCGCGGATCCATGTCAGCAGCGGGGGAGGTGGTGACGGCGGAGGTCATTTCTGAGCCTCCTTCGCCTTAAGCTGCTCCAGCAAGAGTTTGAACCGATCAGGAACCTCTTCTTTCAGCGCATCTTCGTAAACACGCTTCAGGTTCTCGTCGATGTCCTTGCGCAAGCTGGACTTCTGGTTGTCTGCTGACATATGCTCCATCATCATCTTTTGCCACATCCCGCATTTATTCACGGAACCAAACGCGGCACCAGTGCGTTTGGTTCCGAAGAAAACGAAACCGGGGAGAAATTAATGCCTGCCTCTGCAACCTTTGACCTGTCGTCAGCTATTGCGGCTGATCTGCCCTTTCTGCGTCGCTATGCGCGCGCACTGACAGGAAGTCAGGACAGCGGCGACCGCTATGCGGCTGCGACATTGGAAAGCATCCTGGTTGAAGATGCGCCGGTCCGCGATGCGTCGTCGCCACGGATCGGGCTGTTCCATTGTTTCCACCGGGTATGGGCCAGTGCCGGCGCACCGTTGCAGATTGAAGATGACATTCTGGCCCAGCGGGCGCAGGTCCACATGGCCGGCTTGACACCCAATTCGCGCGAGGCCCTTCTGCTGCACGCCATCGAAGGCTTTGACCGCCCCGCCATTGCCGAAATCATGGCCCAAGGCGAAGCCGAGGTGCAAATGCTGCTGGATGCGGCCATCCGCGAGATGGAGGCGTCCGTGACCGGCAAGGTCATGGTGATCGAAGACGAAGCCATCATTGCCATGGATATTGTCGATATCGTGGGCCAGATCGGCCACAAGGTGACAGGCGTCGCCCGCACCCGCCGCGAGGCGGTCGAGCTTGCAACCCGCGAACGCCCGGATCTGATCCTGTCCGACATCCAACTTGCTGATGATTCGTCCGGTATTGACGCTGTAAACGATATTCTGGCGCAATTCGAGGATATCCCAGTGATCTTTATCACAGCTTTCCCCGAACGGTTGTTGACGGGCGACAAGCCAGAGCCAGCCTTCCTGATCACAAAGCCATTCACCGAAGAACAGGTGCGATCAGCCGTCAGTCAGGCAATGTTCTTTGCCTCGACGGAAACGCTGCACGCCTGATCCGGCCCAGTAAACCTCCCAACCCGGTAAACCTCCTAACGCCTGCCGCCCCCGGCAGGCGCATTTATATTTTCGCGGGAACCGTTTGATCAAAATCGCGTTGTCCTTGCAGGCGCGAGTTAAGTCCGCGCATCATTTCCTTGAAAGGATCTCTCATGTTCCGCAAAACCCTCCTGACGACCGCCGCCCTGTTCATCGCCACTGCCGCGATGGCACAGGACACCAAGGTGAAAGAGGTCAGCGTGACCGCTGACATGACAGCCGTTTCAAACGTTCAGGCAGCCGCCTACTGGACGAGCATGGCCGATGATCTGGAAAACGCGATTGTTGCGCGCCTCGTGGATCGCATCGCTGACGAGGGTTCGAAAGTTATGGTCGATATTGACGAATTGTCGTTGGCAAATTCCTTCCAGAACAAGCTGGGCTTGGAAGATGCAGTTCTGGTTGGCATGGTCAACGTGTCGAACGAAGCCAAGTTTGATACCTACGAATTGACCGTAACCGCCAAGACGGCTCAGGCCTTCGCTCCAGATGGTACGGTTCTTGAAGGTGCATTTGCCGATACACCGGAATACTATGCGGCCCTGATCTCGGCCTTCGCCGACGGAGTCGTGTCGCGTCTGAAATAACCGACCCCATCCAGAAAAAAGGCCCCCGATCACACCGGGGCCATTTTCATGGGTTTCGATCAGTTCGCGCCAGTCATTTTGCGGTGGCGCGCAGCAACCAGGCTGATTTTTAGTGGAAAGCCCAGCG
>JBKBOF010000067.1:0-15129 GCA_046294955.1 Paracoccaceae bacterium | reverse complement strand
TTGTCGGGCGAAGGCCTGATGGTCAACGTCACCTTGTGTTTTTCGGCCAATCAGGCGTTGCTGGCGGCCAAGGCGGGGGCCACGTTCATCTCGCCTTTCATCGGACGGCTGGATGACATCAATCTGGATGGGCTGGAGTTGATCGGCGACATCCGCCAGATCTACGACAACTACGGCTATGATACGCAGATTTTGGCGGCATCGATCCGCACGGCCAACCATGTCACCCAATGCGCGCTGATCGGGGCCGATGTGATCACCGCCCCACCATCGGTGATCAAGGCGATGGCCAGCCATGTGCTGACCGACAAGGGGCTGGATCAGTTCATGAAGGACTGGGCCAAGACCGGGCAGAAGATCCTGTAATCACGACAAGGACAGCCACAGACGGGCAAGCGCAAGTTCGGCCGTTTCAGTGCCGCCGTTTTCCACACCGGCAGACCACAGGGCGGCTCCGGCCGCATAGGCGGCGGGTTCCAGCCCGCCGTTTTCACATTGGCTGACCGCCCGGATCCGACAGCCTTGGGCAATAGCATCGTGCAGAACCGTTTCCATGGCCGGATCCTGAATCATGGTTCCGGCCCCGAACACGCGCAGCACCGCACCGTCCAGTTCTGAAAGGGATGCCGCCAAGGCGGAGGCGGGCAGGCCGGGCGACAGCGACAGGATCGCCAGCTTGCGGTCGGCAAAACGACGGGCGGGCAAGACCTGTGCGGTTTGGCAGATGGCGCGAAATGCGTCGGCCAAATGACTGTGTTGCTTGATCAAACCTTCTGCAGGCAAAACATGTCCGGCAAATGCCAGCCAGACGCCCGCGTGCGCCTTCAGCACGGTATCGACGGCAAGGGTCAGATTGGCCTCGGCATCACCGGCCATACCCAAGGGAACCATCGAACCGCAGAGCACGACTGGGATTGAAAGACCGGCGAGGGCCGATGACAGGGCCGCACCGGTATAGGCCATGGTGTCGGTGCCGTGGACGACAATCACACCATCGCCGCGCCATGCCTCGATATGGTCCAGCATCCGGTTCCAATCGCGTGGCCCGATGTTCGCGCTATCGATCAAGGGGTCGAACTGTTCGACCGTGATCGCCATGCCAGGCCGGCATAGCCGGCTCAAAGCCGCCTCCAATACCCCTTTGGCGGGCTGCAATCCGGTTGGACCAGGGACCATTCCGATGGTGCCTCCGGTGTAGATGATCAGGATGGTTGCCATCGGTTCGCCCTTGCATCGCCCCGTGCGCGACATATCAGATACAGCACGACTGCGGAATGTGGTGCAAGTGGCCGGGGTCGTATGGAAAATCTTCCCCGCGATTGGTTCTTTCCGCTATGCTGTGCCGCAATCCACCAAGAACGACCGGGCAGACTTTACATGATCGAACAAGACCTGCGTGACCGCATCATCGCGGAACCCGAGACCATTCTGGAAGATCGCGATCTTATGGCTGCCCTGATCGGCGCGAATGAGCGGGCGATGGGCAGCAATATCGTCGATCTGCGCGGCATCGCAATGGAGCGGCTGGAAAACCGGCTCGACCGGCTTGAGGATACGCACCGCACCGTGATCGCAGCGGCCTATGAGAATCTGGCTGGGACCAATCAGGTGCATCGGGCCATCCTGCAGATGCTGGACCCGTTGAGCTTTGAGGATTTCCTGAAAAACCTGTCCAGCGAAGTGGCGGCAACGTTGCGTGTTGATTGCATCAGACTGGTGCTGGAATCGGTGCAGGACGCAGAAGACCCCGCATTGCGCAAGTTGGGCGAAGTGTTGTTTGTGGCCGAGCCCGGCTTCGTTGGCGACTATTTGACGGGTGGGCGCAACATTTCGCTGCGCCCCGTGACCCTGCGCCAGACGATTCCATCGTCGGATCAGCTTTATGGGGAACGGTCGGGCTGGATTCGATCTGAAGCGTTGTTGAAACTGGATTTCGGCAAAGGCCGCCTTCCGGGCCTTCTGGTGTTGGGGGCGGAAGATCCGCACCAGTTCAAATCGACACATGGCACCGACCTGCTGGCATTTTTTGCGGGCGTGTTTGAACGGACGATGCGTCGCTGGTTGTCATGACGGCGCTTTCGCCCCAAGCCCGAGATGCTTTGGCAACATGGGGCCAGCAGCTTTCGGCGTTGCACGGGGCCGCGCGCAATACGGTCACGGCCTATCAGCGGGATGTGACGGGGTATCTGCATTTTCTGGCAATCCATCGTGGCGGTGCCGAAGGTCTTGCCGGGCTGGCCGAATTGCCGCAGGCCGATCTGCGGGCATGGATGGCGCATGAACGCGCCCGCGGCCTGTCAGCGCGGTCCTTGGCACGGGCGCTTTCTTCGGTGAAAAGCTTTACCGCCTGGGTTGCTGACCGGGCCCGGGCGGATGCAACCACGGTTCTTGCGGCGCGTGCCCCCCGGTTCAAGCGCAAACTGCCGCGCCCGCTGAGCGTCGAGGGCGCGCAGGACATGATCGACACCGTGGCAGATCAGGCGCGCGAAGACTGGATCGCGGCCCGTGACCGCGCCGTTGTCACCCTGCTGTATGGCTGTGGGCTGCGGATTTCCGAAGCCTTGGGTCTGACGGGGGCGGCACATCCCTTGCCCGAGGTTTTGCGGATTACCGGAAAAGGCAACAAGACGCGGCTGGTGCCGGTGCTTCCAGTGGCACGGGCTGCGGTGACCGACTATGTGCGGCTTTGCCCGTATGATCTTGCGCCCGACCAACCCTTGTTCAGAGGCGCGCGCGGGGGTGGCCTGAATGCGCGGCTGATTTCGGCCGTGATGGAAAAGGCGCGGATGCAGCTTGGCTTGCCCGCCACAGCCACGCCGCACGCCATGCGCCACAGCTTTGCCACGCATCTGCTATCGGCAGGGGGCGATCTGCGCGCGATCCAGGAGTTGCTGGGTCACGCCTCGCTTTCCACCACGCAGGTTTACACCGCTGTTGATGCAGCGCGTCTGATGGAAGTTTATGAAAAGGCACATCCGCGCGCCTGAGCGGTTGCGCCCGCCGTCGGTTTGCGCCATCAAAACCCGATGCAGCTTCGTTTCAAAGCCCTGTCCGTTCATCTTCTGACCGCAACCGGCGCGGTGCTGTCCATGTTCGCCATGTTGGCGGCGGTTGAAGAAAAGTGGAGCCTGATGTTCCTGTGGCTGGTGCTGGCGCTGATCGTCGATGGCATCGATGGGCCGCTGGCCCGCCGCTATGAGGTCGAGAAGAACTGGCCTACCTATGACGGCGTGTTGCTGGACCTGATCATCGATTTCCTGACCTATGTCTTCATCCCCGCCTATGCGCTGTTCAAATCCGGGTTGCTGCCGGGGTGGACGGGGTGGATCGCAATCATCGTGATCGTCTATGGTTCGGTGATCTACTTTGCAGATACGCGCATGAAAACAAACGACAAGTCCTTTGCTGGCTTTCCGGCATGCTGGAACATGGTGGTGTTGGTGTTGTTTGCCGTCGCGCCAGGAACTCTTTTGATCCTTGCGATTGTCATCGCACTGACCCTGGCGATGTTCACCAACCTGAAGTTCATTCACCCGACGCGCACGAAACGCTGGCGCACCGTCTCGTTGCCGGTATCCTTGCTCTGGGTGATCTTTGCAGGCTGGGCCGCGTTCATCGAATTTCACCCTGCATCCTGGGCACATTGGGGTCTGATCATCACGTCATTGTACCTGACCTTTGCCGGGATCGCTCAACAGGTCATTCCCGAACGGCCGGGCCGGGCCTAAAGCCGGGTTAGCAGCACGCCTGCCACAATCACACCGGCAGCCACGGCCTTTTCGACACTCATCCGCTCGCCAAAGGCGATCCAGCCGATCAGCACGGCAAACAGGATCGACGTTTCCCGCAAGGCGGCCACCACTGCGATTGGCGCGATGGTCATGGCCCAGATCGACACCGCATAGGCCCCGTAGCTTGCGAACGAGGCGACAGAGCCCAGCGACCACGCCCTGAGGTCGCGCGGCATGATATCCGGCCCGCGCAACGCCAGCATCCCAAGGGTAAAGATCATGCCATCAGCCACGAAAACCCAAGCCACATAGGCGGCAGGCGCGCCTGAAATCCGTGCGCCCATCCCGTCGATCATCGTGTAGGTTGCCGTTGCGATGGCAGCGCCAATCGCAAAGGGCAGTAGTCTGCGATCTTCGCCACTGGAAAACACGCCACGCGCCATCATCACAATTCCCAGACCCAGCACAAAGATGGCGGCATATTGTTTTGCGCTGACGGCATCGGGCAGCATCAATGCGCCCACAACTGCCACCACCATAGGGGCCGCGCCCCGGGCTATGGGATAGACACGCGACAGATCTCCGCGGTCATAGGCATAGGTCAGAAAAAACTTGTAGGCAAAATGCGTGCAGCCTGCGGCAATGATCCACGGTGCTGCGGCAGGATCGATGGCGGGGGTCACCGCCACGACGGCCAGACCGATGGGCACCTCGATGACCGACAGGATGACCATCGATCCAACTTTGGATGTGCCAAGCTTGATCAGCGCGTTCCACAGCGCATGAAGGAAAGCGGCCGCCAGAACCGCTAGAAAGACGCCAAAGCCCACGCCAATGTCCCCGTTTCATTACAGGGGTAAGCCTGCGCGCACATCCGAGCAAGCGGGGCTTGTGTATCGGTCACAATCGCGTGCTGGCTGTGCCGAGGCTTCGAGTGTAGGACTTGCGGATGTTTGCGCGTATGCCCCTTTCCGCCGCCTCCGGCCTGCCAGTGTGGCGCAGGCCGGAAAGTCTGTTGTTCCTGATGGCGGCGGCCATGCCTCTGGCCTTTGCCACATGGTCGGCGCTTCTGAACAACTTCGTGATCGAAGTGGCGGGCTTCAGCGGGGTCGAGATTGGCTGGCTTCATTCGGTGCGCGAGATTCCGGGTTTTCTGGCCGTTGGCGTGATCCTTGTGATCATGGTGGTGCGCGAGCAGGTTCTGGCGTTGGTCAGCCTGATCCTTCTGGGCGTGGCGTCAGCCATGACGGCGATGTTTCCGTCCCTTTGGGGCATTCTGACCCTGACGCTGCTGTCCTCGATCGGATTTCACTACTTTGAAACCGTGAACCAGTCGCTGCAACTTCAGTGGATCGACAAGGCGCGGGCGCCGCAGGTGTTGGGCTGGATCGTTGCGGCCGGTTCGGGGGCAAGTTTGGTGGCATATTTGGCGCTGGTAGCGTTTTGGAACAATCTGGGGCTTTCGTACAATACGGTCTATCTGATGTCGGGCGGGCTGACCGCTGCCATTGCCGTGTTTGCGTTGCTGGCCTATCCACAATTCGAAGGCCCAGTGAAACAGAATAGGTCCATGGTCCTGCGCCGTCGCTATTGGCTGTATTATGCGCTGCAATTCATGGCCGGGGCCCGGCGTCAGATTTTTGTGGTGTTCGCGGCCTTCATGATGGTTGAACGCTTTGGCATGGCGGTGCATCAGGTGACGGCGCTGTTCATCATCAACTACATTGCCAACATGGCTGCCGGGCCGTTCATCGGCACCTGGGTTGCGCGTTTCGGCGAGCGGCGGATGATGATCGTGCAATATGCCGGACTGGTCGGGGTGTTTCTGGCCTATGGCGGGATCTATGCCTTTGGCTGGGGTGTAATCGTTGCTTCGGCGCTTTATGTGCTGGACCATGTGTTCTTCACCATGAACCTGACACTGAAAACCTACTTCCAGAAGATCGCAGATCCCGCCGATATCGCGCCGACCGCTGCGGTTGCGTTCACGATCAACCACATTGCGGCGGTGTTCCTGCCGGCAGCCCTTGGCTATTTGTGGGTGGTCGCACCGGGGGGCGTGTTCATTCTGGCGGCGGCGATGGCGTCGGTGTCATTGGGCCTTGCCTGTCTTGTGCCACGCGATCCCATGCCGGGGTATGAGACGATTTTAGGCTCTGTGCGGTCACAACCGGCAGAGTGATTGGCCGTTTCGGCGGCTGACCCTATATACCACGTCTAGCTTCAGGAGGGTGACACGATGTTTTTCATGAACCGCGCCAAGACACAGATGGTCGATCCCAAGGATGCCCTGCCGGGACGCCCGCAGCCGATCCCGACCGCCGAGACGCATTTCCTGTCTGGGCTGCCCCTTAAGTCTCCTGTCCCCGAAGGCATGGAGGAGGCCATGTTTGGCATGGGATGCTTTTGGGGGGTGGAGCGGAAGTTCTGGGCGGTCAAGGGCGTGTGGCTGACGATGGTCGGGTATGCGGCCGGTTACACCCCGAATCCGACCTACAAGGAAACCTGCACCCAATTGACCGGCCACAACGAGGTGGTGCGGGTGATCTACGATCCCGCCATCATCAGCTATGACCAACTGCTCAAGCTGTTTTGGGAAAACCACGATCCGACGCAGGGCATGCGGCAAGGCAACGACGTAGGATCCACCTACCGGTCGGGGATCTATACATTTGGTGATGCGCAGGCCCGGGCGGCGCAGGCCAGTCTTGCCACCTATCAGGCCGCGCTGACGGCGGCTGGCAAGGGGGCGATCACCACGGAAATTTTGCCCGCATCCACGTTCTATTTCGCCGAAGACTACCACCAGCAATATCTGGCAAAGAATCCTGATGGTTATTGCGGTATCGGCGGCACGGGCGTGACCTGCCCGATCGGCACGGGCGTGTCGGTCTGAGCCCGGCCGTGCACAGCCACGATGTTCTGGTCATTGGGGCCGGTCCTGCCGGGGCCTCGGCTGCAATGACGGCCCGGAAGTTGGGGCTGCGCGTGGCCTTGATCGACAAGGCTGGTTTCCCGCGTGACAAACTGTGCGGCGGCGGCGTAACAGGCCGCGCCTTTGGCTACGCGCGCCGCGTCTTCGGTGATCTGCCGGACGAATTGTTTCACGTCAGCCGATCGGTCAGGTTTTGTGCCGGGACGGAAACGTTGGGACGAGTCGGCCAGGCTCCGCAAATCTATCTGACAAGACGCGTCAGCTTTGATGCTGCGTTGCGTGCGCGCGCTGTTGCGGTAGGCGCTGACGACTTCTGCGGACAGCGCCTCGTTGAGTGCGCGCCCGAGGAAGGCAGGGTCGTGCTTGCCGATGGCCGGCTGTTGACAGCTCCGGCGATGGTCGGGGCAGATGGCGTTCATTCCGCAGTGGCGCGCAACCTGTTTGGACGCGCCTTTGATCCGGCAACCATCGGCTTTGCTCTTGAGGTCGAAGTTCAGGGCGATCCGGGGCCGGATACGGAATTGGACATGACGGCATTGCCTTGGGGGTATGGCTGGGATTTTCCAAAAGCGCAGGGCCGTACCTTGGGGATGGGCGGGGTTGCGGCGCAGGAAAAGCACCTGCGCCCAAAGTTTGAAAGTTGGTTGCGTGCCCGGGGCGTGGACCCTGCGACGGTCAGGATCAAGGGGCATCACCTTCCGTCAGGTGCGTCCAATGCAAGGCCCGGACGTGGTTCCGTTCTGCTGGCGGGCGACGCGGCTGGACTGGTGGACCCTATCACCGGCGAAGGGATCGGCTGGGCGATCCTGTCAGGCCAACTGGCAGCCGAAGCAGTGGCAGCGGCCTTGGCGAAGGGCATGGCCGGGGATGCCCTGTCCTTGTATGAACCACGGATGAAGCCTATTCGGGCCGAGCTTGTCCGCGCTCGGCTCCTGGCGAAGCTGGTCTATCATCCAAAACTGCAGCCACGCCTGTTGCGGGCCTTGGCCTCGTCCGACCATTTTCAGCGCCGCTATCTGTCGCTTCTGTCCGGCGACATGGATTACGCCGATCTTGGCCCACGCAGGCTTGCCAGCGTTGCGTGGCGCGTGCTGCGGGGCCGCAGTCGCTAGGGCCGACGCTTGACGCGGCCCGCCGTGGCGGCTAGGCCCGATGCAGATTTTGCCAGAGGTTTCGCCATGCCCACCTATACCGCCCTGACCACGATCGCAGGCGAAGATGCTGCCGAGGCGCTGGCGGATGCAATGGAACGGATGCAGCCTGAACCGCTGGAGGTTGAACTCTATGACGACGCCGAGGCACCCGATCTGCTGCGGGTGATCGGTCTGTTCGCCAAAGAGCCGAACGCAGCCCTTTTGGATGTGCTGGCCGAAGCCTTTGGCGCGGCGCCATTTACCGTGACAGAACATGCACAGCGCACCTTTTCCGCGCTGACCACGTTACCGGGCGAAGCGCCTGCCAAGGCATTGGCCGAGGCAATCGAGACGATGGAACCCGCGCCCTACGGTGTCGGGGCATTCGAAATCGAGGACGATTCGGGTCTGTGGGAGGTCGGGTCGTATTTTCTGGAACAGCCCGATGTCGCTATGCTTGACGCCTTGGGCTTGAAACATGGGGCAAAGCCGTTCGCAATTTCGGAATTGCCCGAGATTGACTGGGTTGCGAAGGTGCGGCGCGAATTGTCGCCGGTGGATGCCGGGCGATTCTATGTGTTCGGCAGCCATGACGCCGAAAAGGCCGCGGGTCTGGGTCCGGATCGCGTGGCCTTGCAGATCGAGGCGACGGTCGCCTTTGGCACCGGGCACCATGGCACCACGCTTGGGTGTCTGCGCGCTTTTGACCGCCTGTTCAGCGAAGGGTTCCGTCCGACAAAAGTGGCTGATATCGGTTGTGGAACCGCCGTTCTCGCGATGGCAGCGGCGTCGGTGTTGCCGGATGCTGTGGTTTTGGCCAGCGACATTGACGAAGTAGCGGTCGATGTGGCCGAAGCAAACGTGTCGATCAACGGGCTGGACGGTCGGATCGAATGTATTGAGGCGGCGGGCTTTGCCCACCCAAGGTTGGCCGAGGTTGCCCCGTTTGATCTGGTCTTTGCCAATATCCTGAAGGGTCCGCTGATCGAACTGGCTGCTCCGATGGCGGCACACCTTGCACCCGGGGGATTGTGTATCCTGTCCGGGTTATTGGTCGTTCAGGCAGAAGCCGTCACGTCCGCTTATATCGCTGCCGGCTTTGAGCCTGCCGCGCGTGAGGATATCGGCGAATGGTCCACCTTGGTACTGCGCTGCCTGTAATCTGCCGTTATTGCCCTAATGATGCCACAATCTTGCCCTACAACGATGGCCGGGGCGTAGGTATGTGGAGCAGTGGTCATGTCAGACCCTAGCATTGTTGAGTTCAAAACCCGAATCGCACGGATTAAATCTGCCCGCGCAAAAGGATTTGGATTTGAGGCCGAAGGTACCCTTGGCCGATCTTTTTATACCCGTTCCGGCTATCGCAAACGCTTTGCCAACATTCCGTTGCTGCGGCCTTTGTTCGTCGCGCTTGTCTTTGGCACAGCCCTGAAGTCGCTTTTCCTGCTTCAACTGGGGACAGAGGCGTATGATGCCCGCGTTGCTGGCTTGCTGGCAGGACAAGGGATTGACCGGATCGGCGGCTGGCTGATGACAGCCGACCCGGTTACGACCAGCGTGGCCCGTCAGCTTTCCTTGTTCGGACGCCTGTCGGGTTGATCTCTTCCCGATGCTTGCGAAACAAAATGGCCGCCAGAGCAGTGCTCGGCGGCCTTTGTCCTACGGCGGTATCTGGTTTCAGCGGGTCATCGTCTCGATATCACCGCGGCAAAGACCGATATCATCCAATTCACGATCCGAGAGCTTGGACAGAGCCTTGCGGGTGATGCGGGCATCGTTCCATGCGGCAACGGCGGCCAACATGCCACCGATGCCCTGAACGGCACGGAAAATCGAGATGGCGCCGAACGGCGCCGTGCGGGTCGTCTCATAGGCGGCCATGGCGGTTATCCTTTTCACAAACTGCTTATGCAGAAGGCATTTGCACCTTCACGATGCCAGATAACGATGCTGCATGTGCAAAGCAAGGTGGCGCGACGGCATGGCCGCCATGCGCCAATTGCATGGGGCCATGCCCCAATTTTGCCAGATTTATAAAGGTCCGGCCGTCTGATCTGTCTTTTTGTCGCCAACCGCACGCAACCTGTCGGTTTTGCTGCGCTTGCATAACAGCCATGTGACCAAAGAGCAAGCCGATGGTGTGTAGGGGAAATGACTTGGCGCATGTTCCCCTTTCGTGCTAATCGTGGAAAAAGGCAGAAACAGGGGCAATTATGCGCGTGCTGGGAATTGATCCGGGGTTGCGAAACCTCGGGTGGGGCGTGATCGACGTTGCGGGCGCGCGCATCACACATGTCGCAAACGGAATCTGCCATTCCGAAGGTGCCGAAGGGGCACTTGCTGAACGGCTCCGAAGCCTGCATGCCCAATTGACCGAAGTGTTGCGCACCTATTTGCCGGATACTGCTGCGGTGGAACACACCTTTGTCAACAAGGACGCTGTCGCAACACTTAAGCTGGGGCAGGCGCGCGGGATCGCACTTTTGGTGCCGGCGCAATTTGGCCTTCAGGTCGGGGAATACGCGCCCAATGCTGTGAAGAAAACCGTGGTCGGGGTGGGGCATGCGGCCAAGGTGCAGGTCGATCATATGGTGCGCCTGCATCTGCCGGGGGTAACGATTGCAGGGCCAGATGCCGCCGACGCCTTGGCAATTGCGATTTGCCATGCGCATCATCTCCAGTCGTCAAACCGACTGGAGGCCGCATTGAAAAGGGCTGCCGGATGATTGGTAAGATTTCGGGTCGTCTGGATTGGCGCGGGGCAGACTCTGTGCTGATCGATGTGCGCGGCGTCGGCTATATCGTTCATGTCTCTGACCGCACCCTGGCGGGCTTGCCCGTGCTGGGCGAAGCCGTTTCGCTTTATACTGAACTGCTGGTGCGTGAAGATTTGCTGCAACTGTTCGGCTTTCCCACGATGCTGGAAAAGGAATGGCACCGGTTGCTGGTCACAGTGCAGGGTGTTGGGGCAAAGGCGGCCATGTCCATGCTGGGCACATTGGGGGCGGAAGGTGTGGCACGCGCCATTACCTTGGGCGACGCGCGCGCGGTGCAATCGGCGCCGGGGGTGGGGCCAAAGCTGGCGCAGCGGGTGATCCTTGAATTGAAATCGAAGGCTCCGGCCGTGATGGCTGCGGGCGTCAGTCTGTCGGCCCGGGCCGAAGCGGATGACAGCGTCATCGAAGACATGGCTCCGCCCAAGGCGCCCCCCAAACCGACGGGAAAGGGTGATGAGGGACCTGCGCGTCGGGCTGCCCTTACCGCTGATGCGCTGTCGGCACTGTTGAACCTTGGCTACGGTCAGGGGGATGCCGCGCAGGCTGTCGCAACAGTTGCCGGAGAAGAGCCCGAGGCGGATACCGCCGCGATTATCCGCAAGGCGTTGCGCCTTTTGGCCCCGAGGTAGGGTTGTCGCGCGCTGCCTCTGCCACGCAAACGCTCTTTCGCGAACCTGAAACCAAAGGCCTTTTCGCCAGCCGCATGCTTCCCATATAGGGGGCATGAAGGGGAAATGCACATGAACGGTTACATCAAGACATTCATGCTCATGGCGGCGCTGACGGCGCTTTTCATGGGAATTGGTGCGCTGCTCGGCGGAGCCAACGGGGCCGTGATCGCCTTGGCTGTAGCGGCCGTCATGAACGTCTTTGCCTATTGGAATTCCGACAAGGCCGTGTTGTCGATGACCGGCGCACGCCCGGTTGATGAACGCTCCGCCCCTGCGTTTGTGCGGATGGTGCATCGCCTGGCAGATGGCGCGGGGATGCCACGGCCCAAGGTCTATCTGGTCGAAACCGACCAACCCAACGCCTTTGCCACAGGGCGCAATCCTGAAAATGCGGCGGTTGCGGCGACCACGGGCCTTTTGCAGCGGTTGACCGAACAAGAGATCGCAGCCGTGATGGCGCATGAGCTGGCCCATATCCGCAACCGCGACACCTTGATCATGACCGTGACCGCCACCTTCGCTGGTGCAATTTCGATGCTGGCTAATTTTGCGCTGTTCTTTGGCGGCAACCGCGACCGGCCGGGTGGAATGATTGGCACGCTGGCGCTGATGTTTCTGGCGCCAATGGCGGCAGCTTTGGTTCAGATGGCGATTTCACGGTCGCGCGAATATGAGGCCGACCGTGTCGGGGCAGAGATTTGTGGACAACCGTTGTGGCTGTCCGCCGCTTTGCGCAAGATCGACGCCTTTGCCAAAGGCATCGACAACAACGCGGCCGAGCGGAACCCGGCGATTGCGCATATGTTCATCATCAACCCGTTGCATGCCCATGCGCATGACAAACTGTTCTCGACCCACCCGAACACGGCAAACCGGATTGCGGCGTTGGACGCCATGGTGGCGCCAGGCGGGGTTGCATCGATGATCCCGCGTGCGGGGCGTCGCCAAGGTGATCGCGCTTGATCTGAGCCCTTGCAAATGACCGGGCGTTCGGGGAATGTTCACGCATGTTGGAACCCGATCCCGCCCTGCGCCCTGCGCGTTTGCCCGAAGACACTGACCGTGCCCTGCGACCGCAGGGGCTGGACGAGTTCATCGGACAACAAGAGGCGCGTGCCAATTTGCGTGTCTTTATCGAGGCGGCCCGCATGCGGGGCGAGGCGATGGATCACACGTTGTTCCACGGCCCTCCGGGCTTGGGCAAGACCACGCTCGCGCAGATCATGGCGCGCGAGTTGGGGGTTGGCTTTCGCATGACCTCGGGGCCGGTTCTGGCCCGGCCGGGTGACCTTGCAGCGATCCTGACCAATCTGGAACCGCGTGATGTTCTTTTCATCGACGAAATCCACCGTCTTTCTCCGGTGGTGGAAGAGGTGCTGTATCCGGCGCTGGAGGACTTTGCGCTGGATCTGGTGATTGGCGAGGGGCCTGCCGCACGCACCGTGCGGATCGAATTGCAGCCCTTTACACTGGTCGGCGCGACGACCCGGTTGGGGCTTTTGACCACGCCATTGCGGGACCGGTTCGGGATTCCGACAAGGTTGGAGTTCTACACCGAGGCCGAGTTGCACGCAATCGTCACCCGCGGCGCGCGTCTGTTGGGCGTTCAGGCTGAACCGGATGGCTGCCGCGAGATTGCGCGCCGGGCGCGGGGCACGCCTCGGATCGCCGGGCGATTGCTGCGCCGGGTTGTGGATTTTGCGATGGTGGAAGAAGGCGGGCGGATCAGCCGCGCGCTCGCCGACCGTGCCCTTACGCGCCTTGGCGTGGACAACCTTGGTCTTGATGGTGCCGACCGACGCTATCTGACGTTGCTTGCCGAAAACTATGGTGGCGGCCCGGTCGGCGTCGAAACCATCGCCGCCGCCCTGAGCGAGCCACGCGATGCCATTGAAGAGGTCATTGAACCCTATCTCTTGCAACAGGGGCTGATCTTGCGGACGCCGCGCGGGCGCATGCTGGGGGCGAAGGCGTGGCGCCATCTGGGGCTGGACGCGCCAAAGGTGCCGGGGCAAGCCGACCTGTTCGATGCGAGTTAACGGCTGCTACGGGCGTCGCGTCCAGTGGCTTAGCGTGTCTGCACCGACTTTTCGGTGATCAATCAGGTGAAAGGCCGGGGCATCGGCGAGAGCAGTTGTGCCAAGGGGGCCAACCGCTGCTATACCGTCACCGCCGATCACCTTGCCGGCAGACAGATGAATCAGGTCATCGACAAGGCCCTGCCGGATCAGCGCAGCCGCAATGGTGCCGCCACCTTCGCTCAGGATCCGGGTCAGGCCTTCGCTGGCCAACAGCCGCAAAGCTTCGGTCAGGTCAAGCCGACCCTGTGGGGCAGGGCAGGTCAAAAGGCGCGCCCCGGTCTTTTCCCACGCCCCTCGTGCAGATCGCGGCGCGTCTGCGGCATGCAAAATCCAAACCGGATGCTGGGCAGCACTGCGCCCAAGGCGACTGTCCGGCGCGTGTGACAGCAGGCGGTCGAGCAGGATGCGAACGGGTTGGTGGGTGGCCCCGATGTCTCGCACGGTCAGGTCTGGATCGTCCGCCCGCGCGGTGCGCGACCCGACCATTACCGCATCATGGGTCAGGCGCAGACCATGCACATACCTGCGGGCTTCCGGCCCGGTGATCCAGCGCGACTCGCCGGTCGATGTTGCGATGCGGCCATCAACTGTGGTGGCAAGTTTAAGCGTGACAAAGGGCAGGCCCTGCGTGACCCGCTTCAGAAAGCCTATGTTGATGCCTCGGGCTTCGGAGGCAAGAACCCCTTCTGTTACCTCGATCCCTGCCGCGCGCAGCATGCCGTGCCCCGCCCCTGACACCCGCGGATCGGGATCGGTCAGGGCAGTGACAACGCGCGCCACGCGGGCGTGGATCAGGGCTTCGGCACAAGGAGGCGTCTTGCCGTGATGGGCGCAGGGCTCCAGCGTGACATAGGCGGTGGCGCCTGTGGCATCTCCTGCCTGATCCAAGGCGCGGCGTTCGGCATGGGGGCGACCACCGGGTTGCGTCCAGCCCCGGCCAAGGATGCGGCCGTTGCGGACGATCACACATCCGACAGCCGGGTTTGGCCATGTCCGGCCAAGCCCCCGCACCGCCAGTGCAAGGGCGTGGGCCATGTAGATGGTGTCGGTCACTCTTCGCCTTTGTCGCCGGGCCGCAGTTCGCTTACGAATTTGTCGAAATCGTCAGCCGCCTGGAAATTCTTGTAAACGCTGGCAAAACGAACGTAGGCGACGGTGTCGATGCGGGCCAGACTTTCCATCACGATGTCGCCGATGGTGCGCGACGGGATGTCGGTTTCGCCCAGGGATTCCAGCCTGCGGACAATGCCGGAA
Organism: Paracoccaceae bacterium; assembly: GCA_046294955.1. Classification (GTDB taxonomy): domain Bacteria; phylum Pseudomonadota; class Alphaproteobacteria; order Rhodobacterales; family Rhodobacteraceae; genus Pseudotabrizicola. The sequence continues at coordinate 544 of JBKBOF010000067.1, read as the reverse complement.
ATCATCTGGTCAATGCGTTCTGGGTCGATCGGGCGCTTTTGCATCGAGATGCGGATGGCGCGTTCCAGCTTGTCGCGGTCAAAATCCTCGCGCTTGCCCGAGGATTTTATCACCACAAGGTCACGCAGTTGCACGCGCTCATAGGTGGTGAAACGCCCGCCGCAGGCCGGACAGAACCGCCGCCGCCGGATGGCGACGTGGTCTTCAGCCGGACGGGAGTCTTTTACCTGGGTGTCGATATTGCCGCAGAATGGGCAGCGCATAGGCTCCCTCCTCGCTTGTTCGTTGATGTGCCTGCCTCTGATCCCGGTGTTGCCCCGGGTACTTATCCACAGAGTATAGGTGCATGCCTGCGATTTGGGCTAGGGCGAAGTTGGGGGCCCATCATATGGGGGGGCAGGTGTGGCGCGCCGGACTCAGGGGCGAAGGCCGAACAGAGTATCGCCCAACTGGTCGATTGCCTGCTTGGCTTTGGTGATGGAGGCCTCCACCGCCTCGTCGCGCGTAGCGCGGGTGTCGGCACGGATGAGTTGGTGGGTTTTTG
>JBKBOF010000066.1:0-15254 GCA_046294955.1 Paracoccaceae bacterium | reverse complement strand
AATGGGCGACGTGGCCAGAAGGTCAAGCGAGCCATCCTCGAAATCCAGCGCGAAAATCCGGTCAAGCGACAAAAGGCAAGCCAGCAGCGCACCCACCCACAGAATTCCCGGCGCGATCCGTGACAGGATAGAACCTTCCGGTCCCACACCCAAGGGCACCAGAACGGCCACCAGCAAAAAGAACGCAAGGCCAAGGCCAAAGCCGCCCCCGGCCCGGAACGCAAGGCGCAGATCACGAACCAACAGCGCGATCATGTGAACGCCTCGTCGAAGGCTCCACCTGACGCCGAAACCGGGAACCTGGCCTTGAACGGAGCAAGATCCAGCACCGTCGCCTCGGCCAACCCAAGGTCGATGTGGGTCGCAATCAACGCGATCCCCCCCCGCGCCAGATGCGCCCGCACCACGCCGCCAAACAGTGCGACCGACGCCACATCCAGCGACACCGTCGGTTCATCCAGAACCCAGATCGGGCGTCCTGTCACCAACAGCCGCGCCAGACCCAACCGGCGCTTCTGGCCGGCCGATAGATTGGCGGCGCGACGGTCGCGCAACTCGGTCAGGTTCATCTGCACGATGGCATCTTCAACGCCGCCCACGCCATGGATCGACGCCCAGAACCGCAAATTTTCCGCAACCGTCAGCACCGCCTTCAACCCATCAGCATGCGCGGCATAGGTCAGGCTTTCGGGCGGCACGCTGATCGTGCCCTCGACGGCAGGTTGCAATCCGGCCAGCGTGCGCAACAGCGTGGTCTTGCCGATGCCGTTCGGCCCGCGCAGGATCAGCGCATGACCGGGTGACAGGCGAAAGCTGACGCCTTCCAGCACGGTCAGTCCGCCACGCGCCACGGCCAATGTCTCTACGGTCAATTCCATGCAAACAGCCCTAACCGATGGTTGCGCCGCCGAAAAGACCCCGCGGCACCATGGTCATTTGCCAAGCCCCGCCATAAACTGCCACCAACAGACGGAGGATCCCCATGCAGACCCGACCTTTCGGCCGCACCGGCCGCAGCACAACACCCATCGGCTTTGGGGCCTGGGCCATCGGTGGCACATGGGGAGAAGTCACATGGGACGATGCCAAAGCCACGCTGAACGCGGCGCTTGATGCGGGCATGACCTTCATCGACACCGCAGATGTCTATGGTGACGGGCGCAGTGAACAGATCATCGCCGAAGTTCTGGCGGAACGGGGTGGAGACCGGCCCTTTGTCGCGACCAAGGCCGGGCGTCGGCTGAACCCCCATACTGCGGCGGGATACACCGGGGCCACTATCGAGGCTTTCATCGACCGCAGCCTGAAAAACCTGTCGGTGGAATGCCTTGATCTTGTGCAACTGCACTGCCCGCCGACAGACGTCTATTCCGACCTGTCGATGTTCGAGGCGTTGGAGGCGATCAAGGCCAAAGGCAAGATCGCGCAATACGGCGTATCCGTCGAAACCGTGGACGAAGCCCTTGCCGCCATTCAGCATCCCGGCGTGGTATCTGTGCAGATCATCTACAACCTGTTTCGGATGAAACCCGCAGACAGGTTCTTTGCGAAAGCCCGCGCGCAGAATGTGGCCGTCATTGCGCGGGTGCCTCTCGCGTCTGGCTTGCTGACCGGCAAGATGACCAAGGACTGGGCCTTTGCCGCCGATGATCATCGCAGTTTCAACCGCAATGGCGAGGCGTTTGACAAGGGAGAGACGTTTTCAGGCGTGCCGTTCGACGTCGCCCTTGAGGCGGTCGAAGCGCTGCACCCGCTTGTGCCGCAAGGCATTGGCATGGCCGCTTTTGCGCTGCGCTGGATCTTGATGGAACAAGCGGTGACGGTGGTCATTCCGGGTGCGAAAACCCCGGCACAAGCAGTGGCGAATGCCGCGGCGGCGGATCTTCCGGGGCTGACCGTGGCACAGATGCAGGCCACACGGGCGGTCTATGACCGTTTGATCGCGCCGCATGTGGCGCATTTGTGGTAGCGCGCAAGCCAGGGCGCCCCATCGCGCCAACACCTGTTCAGCCCAGAATCGCTTTCACGTAGTTGATCGTCTCGGCATAGGGCGGGATGCCGTTGTGCTTTTCAACTGCCCCCGGTCCGGCATTGTAGGCCGCAAGCGCCAGACGCCAGCTGCCAAACTTGGCGTGCATCATTTTCAGGTAGCGGGCTCCACCGTCAAGGTTCTGGTGCGGATCGTTGATATCCACCCCCAGCTTGCGCGCTGTGCCCGGCATCAATTGCGCCAACCCGGTTGCGCCTTTGTCAGACACGGCACCGGGGTTCCAGCCCGATTCTTGCTGCACCATCCGAAGGAAAATATCTTCGGGTACGCCATGACGATTGGCCACAGCCTTTGCCACCGCCAGATACTCGCCCTTGTAGCGGCCCGCATAGCGCGGCGTGCTTTCTGACGTCGAAAAGGCGGATTTGCCCTTGGGTGTCAGGCGAACGGAGGCTTCGTATTGCTTCGATAGTCGGCCATCCAGCAGCTTTTTTTGCGAATTGAACATGGCTGCCCGGTTCTTGCCTGATCCCGACAACGTCAGCCCTTCGGCTTGCGCGGCACCGGGGGCAATGCTTCCCAGTCCCAAAGCAGCGATACAGATGGCAGCTGTGATCTTCATGGTGCAATTTCCGATGACGGACGTCGGGCGGACTATACGACATTTTCCCGACTGTTCCAGACCCCGACGGATCCGGTCTGCCATCGCCCAATCTTCGGCGGATTCCTGCCAGCGCCTTTCGCCGCCGTCGTCGCATTGCAGACGCGTCTGTGGGCAGGTATAGAAGATTTAACGAAGACCAAAGATGGTCCGGTGCAGCAGTCCCGGCAGGTCGTCGGGTCAGGTCCATAAGCGGAGGGTTTCATGGCAGGGTCGGTCAACAAGGTTATCATCGTCGGCAATCTGGGCCGCGACCCCGAAGTGCGCAGCTTTCCCAATGGCGGCAAGGTGGTGAACCTGCGCATTGCGACGTCGGAAAACTGGCGTGACAAACAGACGGGCGAACGCAAGGAACGCACTGAATGGCATTCGGTCGCGATCTTCAATGAAAACCTCGCCAAGATCGCTGAGCAGTATCTGCGCAAAGGCTCCACCGTCTATATCGAGGGGCAGCTCGAAACCCGCAAATGGCAGGACCAGTCAGGAGCAGACCGATACACCACCGAAATCGTGCTGCGCCAGTATCGCGGCGAGTTGACCCTGCTGGGTGGGCGTGGCGAAGGCGGTGGCGGCGGTGCGGCCTCGGGTGGGTATGACGACCGAGGCGGCTATGACGACTACGGCAGCGCCCCTGCTGGCGGCGGCACCGGTGGCGGCAGCGCACGCGCCCCCGCAGGCGGGCGGTCCGATATCGACGACGAAATTCCGTTTTGATCCGTCCGATATCCGCGACATAGAAATGGCCCCCGTCCGATGGACGCGGGGCCTTTTTCTTTTGTCCGGCGTGACCCTGTCGGGCCGCAAAGAAAACGGCACCCGCAAGGGGTGCCGATTCCGATTGTCAGTAAACTGTGGCTCAGGCCGCTTCAGTTATGAATTTCACAGCATCGCCAAAGGTCTGAATGGTTTCGGCAGCGTCATCGGGGATCTCGATCCCGAATTCTTCTTCGAAGGCCATCACCAGTTCAACGGTGTCGAGCGAGTCCGCGCCCAGATCGTCGATGAAAGAGGCGGTTTCAGTAACCTTGTCCTCTTCGACGCCCAGATGCTCGACGACGATCTTCTTCACGCGGTCAGCGATGTCGCTCATGTGTCTTCCTCTTTTACCTAGCGGGAGGGTTCCCGTTTCTTGTCCCTGCCCTTGCGGGGCGATTCCGCCGCAACAGGCGACGACACCGGTTGCCCGGCGATTTCCAGCGCGCCTATAGCAAGGGGCGCAGGTTTAGGCAAACGCTTTCACGGACCGGTTATCGGCCGCCCGCATCAGACCATGGCCATCCCGCCGTTCACATGCAAGACGGCACCCGTAACATAGCCCGCCTCGGGCGATGCCAGATACAAAACCGCCGCAGCAACATCGAGGGGCGAGCCCATCCGGCCGGACGGAACATCACGCAGAATCGACTCGCGCTGCGCGTCGGTCAGCTTTGAGGTCATCGCCGTTTCAATAAACCCGGGCGCCACGCAGTTGACCGTGATGCCTCGGGTGGCAACTTCAGCCCCCAATGATTTGGACAGGCCCACCATTCCCGCCTTGGACGCCGCATAGTTGGCCTGCCCGCCATTGCCGATGGCACCCACGACGGACGAGATGTTCACAATCCGCCCCCACCGGGATTTCATCATCCCGCGCACCGCCGCACGGCACAGCCGGAAGGTGGCGGTCAGGTTCACATCCAGCACCGACTGCCAGTCGTCATCCGACATGCGCATCATCAGCCCGTCACGGGTGATACCGGCATTGTTGACCAGCACATCGACCGAACCCATGGCGTCAGCCGCGCGCTTGATCAGCGCCTCCACCTCGACCGGATCAGACAGGTTGCACGCCAGAACATGTGCCCGGTCACCCAGTTCTCGCGCCAAAGCTTCCAACGGCTCTAGTCGTGTGCCGGACAAGGCAACTGTCGCGCCCGCCGCATGCAAGACACGCGCAATTTCAGCCCCAAGACCACCGGATGCGCCCGTCACCAGCGCCGTCTTCCCTGTCAAATCAAACATTGCACCGTCCCTTTGGTTCTGACTTTTCCATTTCAGGTCAGTCCTGAGGCCACCGCCCCGCGCCGTATCAGCGTTTCAGCGCAAGCACATCGTCCGGCGTCCCGACCGAACGCGTCTCGGCCCCCGATACGATCCGCTTGATCATGCCCGACAATGCCTTGCCTGCACCGATTTCCCAATACTCCGTAATGCCTGCCCGTTCCAGCCACAGCATGCTTTCGCGCCACCGGACCGATCCGGTCACCTGCGCCACCAGAAGGTCTCGAAACCGGTCGGGTTCTTCTACCGCTTCGGCGCGGACATTCACCACCACCGGGCAAACCGGTTTCGAGATCACCACAGCCGCCAAAGCCTCGCCCATCAGAACGGCAGCGGGTTGCATCAATGCACAGTGGAACGGTGCCGAAACCGGCAAGGGCAGCGCCCGCTTGGCGCCCTTTTCCTTGGCCAAGGCCATGGCGCGTTCCACCGCGTCTTTATGGCCCGAAATCACCACTTGCGCCGGGTCATTGTCATTGGCTGCCTGACAGACCTGATCCCCGGCGGCCTCGGCGGCGATCGCGGTCACCGTTTCGAAATCAAGCCCCAGAATCGCGGCCATCGCGCCGACGCCCACCGGAACAGCTTCTTGCATGGCCTGACCGCGGATGCGCAACAGCCGCGCCGTGTCCGACAGGGTCAGCGCCCCTGCGGCACACAGCGCAGAATATTCCCCCAGCGAATGACCGGCCACAAAATCGGCATGGTCCATACCGATGCCCTCGGCCTCCATCGCCCGCAGCGCCGCGATGGACGTCGCCATCAGCGCCGGTTGCGCATTCTGGGTCAGGGTCAGTTCGGCAATATCGCCGCCCCAGATCAGCGCCGACAGGTTTTCACCAAGCGCGTCGTCCACCTCGTCGAACACTGCACGCGCGGCGGGATAGGCGTCTGCAAGGGCCTTGCCCATCCCGATGGTCTGGGCTCCCTGCCCTGGAAAGACGAATGCGCGGCCCATGGTGCCTCCTGTTTGATCACATGTCACAGATAGCCGTCTCGGGTCCGCTGCGCAATCACCGCGCCCCGCGCACAGGCGCTGTGCGGCTGACGCCACTGCCATTTTCGGTGCGCGCCGCTACTTCTGTGTGAAACCAATCACCGGAGACCTGCCCATGTCTGCCCGCAATTCGCTGCAATCCTATGGAAGGGTTGCACGCCTGTTCCACTGGACCACGGCAGCCCTGATCCTTGCAGCGATACCGCTTGGGATCATCGCCAACCGCCTGCCCTATGACACCACTGAGGCGCTTGCGCGCAAGGCGCAACTGTTTTCGGTTCACAAGACCCTTGGCGTCGTGGTGTTTGTTGTGGCGATTGGCCGGATTCTTTGGGCGGTGACGCAAACCCATCCGGCCCCGATCCACCCGGACCGCCGGGCGGAGCTGTGGATGGCACAGCTGGTGCATTGGATGCTGTATATCTCGCTGGTGGCTGTGCCATTGACCGGCTGGGTCCACCATGCCGCCGTCACCGGCTTTGCGCCGATTCTGTGGCCGTTTGGCCAAGGTCTGCCCTTCGTGCCGCAATCGGAACAGGTGGCGCTTGTGGCCGGTTCTGCGCATTGGGTGTTCACCAAGCTGATGATCGGAGCTATCGTGCTGCATGTTGCTGGCGCGCTGAAGCATCACCTGATCGACCGAGATGGCACCCTGCGGCGTATGCTTCGCGGCACGCCTGCGCCAAACGCGATGACGGCTGGCACAAGCCGTGCCCGTGCGATGCCCCTCGTGGCGGCACTTGCGCTGTTCGGGTTGGGGGCCGGTGTGGCCGCCCTGCCCCGTGGCGAGCAGACTGTGACCGCCCCCATCGCTGCGCCAATCCAGAATGACGGTAATTGGCGGGTCATGGATGGCAGCCTGTCGATAACGGTTGCGCAACTGGGGCAGGCAGTGACGGGCAGTTTTACCGCATGGTCCGCCGACATCACTTTTGATGAGTCGGCTGCCGATGGGCGGCATGGCCGGGTGACCGTCACCATCGACACGACATCACTGGAGCTCGGCTCTGTCACGGCACAGGCCAAAGATGCCGAATTCTTCGATGTCGCAACCTTTCCGCAGGCCGTCTTTGCCGCCGACATCGTGGCTGCGTCGCAGGGGTATGAGGCAACCGGCATGCTGACATTGCGCGGGGTCGATGTGCCGGTGACCCTGCCCTTCACGCTCGACCTTGCGGGCGGTACGGCGATAATGGCAGGGCGGACTGACCTTGACCGCCGCAGCTTTGCCATGGGTCTGAAATATCCCGACGAATCATCGATCGGCTTTGACGTCACAGTGGATGTGGCTCTGACCGCCACCCGCAAGAACTGACCCCGGGTAAAGCACAGCAAAAAGGCCGCCGGATTTTCTCCGGCGGCCTTTTGCGTTTATCCTGCGGGCGGCTCAGTCGGCCTTCATCGCCTCAATCGAGATCTGCACCTGCACCTCGTCGCCGACAAACGGCGCGAACTGGCCAAGGTTGTAGTCCGACCGCACCAATGTGGTCGTGGCGCTGAATCCGGCCCAGGGTTTGCCCGCCATCGGATGATCGCCGATCTGGTTCAGCGTAGCGTCGAGCACAACCGATTTGGTCACTGCATTCAACGTGAGGTCACCAGTGATCTTGGCGGTGGTGTCGCCGGTGACTTCAATGCCGGTCGAGGTGAATGTGACCATTTCGTCTTCAGTCGCCCCAAAGAAATCGGGCGACATGAAGTGGTCAAAGCGGTCCTGCCAGCCGGTCAACATGGTCTTGACCGGAAACGATACCGCTACAGAAGATACATCCGGGTTGGCCTGATCGAACATGATCTCGCCGTCAAAACCGGAGAACATGCCCCAGGTCGTGGAAAATCCAAGGTGGTTGTAGCTGAACAGGATCTGGCTGTGGCTGGCGTCCAGCGCATATTTCTCTGCCTCGGCAAAGGCCGGGGCGGAAGCAAGTGCTGCAATCAAGGCAAGAGGGGCGATACGGGTCATTCAGAACTCTCCGGTGTTTCAAGGCCACAACGGCCCATTTGGAATGGCGGCACCCTGCCGGGGATGCGGTATGCGCACAATTGACGGCCAGCGAACAACCCCTGCGCGCCGGTGAACATAACGACTGCGTGTGCCCTTCGGCTTGCCCCCGCCCTTGCGTGCTTGCATCCCCGTGGCCGATCTGTATAAAGCCCCATCCTTTCCGCATTCCTTTTAATGGCGATGCCTCTCGTGACCCGGCCGCGGAAAGGCCAAATGCCGTTGGTCTTTGAAGCCGCCCGAGACGAAAAGGACGATACATGCCTTTGTATGAGCATGTCTTTATTGCGCGTCAGGATCTTTCCAACACGCAAGCTGAAGGCCTTGTCGAACATTTCACCGCAGTGCTTTCGGACAATGGCGGCAAAGTCGTCGAGTCGGAATACTGGGGCGTCAAGACGATGGCCTACAAGATCAACAAGAACCGCAAGGGCCATTACGCCTTTCTGAAATCGGATGCGCCTCCGGCCGCCGTGCAGGAAATGGAACGTCTGATGCGCCTGCATGACGACGTGATGCGCGTGTTGACCATCAAGGTCGATGCGCACGGCGACGGCCCGTCGGTGCAGATGCAAAAGCGTGATGACCGTGACGGCGACCGTGGCGAACGCCGCGACCGTCCGGCCTTCGGTGGCGGCGACCGCCCGGATCGCGGTGGCGACCGGGGTGGCTTCGGTGGTGACCGTGGTGGCGAGCGCAGCGGTGGCTTCGGTGGCGACCGTGGTGCAGACCGCGGCCCGCGTCGTTGATCATCAGCCTCAGGAAAGGATCCTAAACCATGGCGAACAAACCATTTTTCCGCCGCCGCAAGGTTTGCCCGTTCTCGGGCGACAATGCACCGGCGATCGACTACAAAGATACGCGTTTGCTGCAACGCTACATCTCGGAGCGCGGCAAGATCGTGCCGTCGCGCATCACCGCCGTTTCGGCCATCAAGCAGCGTGAGCTGGCCCGCGCGATCAAACGCGCCCGCTTCCTCGCCCTGCTGCCCTATGCCGTGAAATAAGGAGCATCAGACATGCAAGTGATCCTTCTTCAACGCGTGGCCAAGTTGGGCCAGATGGGCGAAGTCGTGAACGTCAAGGACGGTTACGCCCGCAACTACCTGCTGCCGCAAGGCAAGGCACTGCGCGCCAATGATGGCAACATCAAATCCTTCGAGGCCAAGAAAGCCCAGTTGGAAGCGCAGAACCTGGAAACCAAAAAAGAGGCCGAAGCTGTTGGCGCCAAGCTGGATGACCAGTCCTATGTCATCATCCGCTCGGCATCTGACTCGGGCGCGCTGTACGGCTCCGTCACCACCCGTGACATCGCCGATGTGGCCACCGAAGGCGGCTTCACTGTCGGTCGTGGTCAGGTCGTGCTGGACAAGCCGATCAAAGACCTTGGCATCCATTCGGTGACGGTTGTTCTGCACCCGGAAGTCTCGGTGCGCATCAACATCAACGTGGCCCGTTCGACCGAGGAGGCAGAATTGCAAGCCTCGGGCAAGTCGATTCAGGAACTGGCCGCCGAGGCTGAAGCGGCTGCCGATTTCGAAATTGCGGAACTGTTCGACGATCTGGGCGGAGCCGCCCAGGACGAATAAGTCGGGCAGAGTCGTCAGACCAAATGCCGCGCGGAGCAATCCGCGCGGTTTTTTTCTGTTTGCAAGATCGATACGTCAAATCTGTGCCACAGTGCTGCGCCAAGCACGGGGTGCCCTATGTCAGACGGACGATCCCATGCGCTTGATTTTTCTTCTTCTTGGCATTGCTTTCGTCGGCATAGCGACCGTCATCGGCTTCGGGCAGATGCATCGCGCAAGTGACGACCCCGCATGGGCATCTTCACGGGTCCCCGCGCAAGACGCGCCGTCTGGCCCGGCGACCCGCCAGTTGGAGCAGGCGATTGCCGACGCCCAAACGGACGAACCTCTGTCACAGATGTCCAATCCGGGCCTGTCCGGCCCGCGTATCAGCCTTGGGCCACGGGGAAAGGGCTCGGGCGCGCGCTTTGTAAAACCACCCAGCTTTGACTAGAGCAGGACTGGCCTATCCCCGACACCGCCCATGTCGGCGTCAGAGGTGCGGTCCTCGGCGCACCGTGGTCTGCTCTACCCAGATCAAGCACAAGGCCAGCCGATGACCGTCCTGCCCGCACCTCGCCATGACTCCAGCCTTGGCATCCTGTGCCTGTGCGCGGGTCTGGGGCTGTTCTCGGTGCAGGATCTGATCCTGAAGCTGCTGTCAGGCGCCTACCCGCTGTCGCAGGCCATGGTGTTCCGCAGCCTGACCGCGCTGCCGCTGCTGCTGCTGTTGGCGGCCTTTGACGGGGGGCTGCGCACGCTGTTCACGCCCGGCACCCGTGCGATGATCGGGCGCGGATTGGTGATGTTCGTAGCCTATGCCGCCTATTACCTTGCCTTGCCTGCGCTGCCGCTGGCCTCGACCGTCGCGCTGTATTTCTCGGCACCGTTGTTCATCACCCTGCTGTCGGTGCCGATGTTGGGCGAAACCGTGGGCTGGCGTCGTATTCTGGCCGTGTTGGCCGGCTTTGGCGGTGTGCTGGTTATTCTGCGCCCCGGTGGCAGTCTGTTTGAATGGGCGGCACTGCTGCCGGTGCTGTCCGGCCTGTGCTACGGCCTGTCGATGGTCTTTGCCCGTCAGTTGGGCCAAAGGGAAAGTGCTGCGGCCATGGCGTTCTGGGGAAACTTAGTGTTTCTGGTCATTGCTGTCGGCATGGCGACCGGGTTTGGCGGCGACACCCCCACAGGCATGCACCCGTCGCTGGCCTTTCTGCTGCGCGCATGGGTGTGGCCAACCCCGATTGACGCGTCCCTGATGGCTGGCTGTGGCGTGATAGCGGCCCTGGGGTTGACGTTGTTGACCCAAGCTTACCGCATCGCCGATGCCAACGCCGTAGCGCCGTTTGAATACAGCGCCTTGTTGTGGGGTATCCTTTGGGGCTGGGCCTTCTTTGCCGAATGGCCAGACAGCGTCGCGTGGGTCGGCATTGCCATCGTGGTGGCAGCGGGTCTTTTCGTTCTGTGGCGCGAACATGTGGCGCGAGCACCGTTTGGATCGACCCAACCCAACCCGACCGATCGCCGCCGCTGAAACGGATCACCTGCCTCGTCGGACGCAAACCGGCTGGTTTCCGCCATCGGATGTCACGCGGCCTTTCAGATCCGGACACATGGTTTTACTACGTTGGAAAACAAAATCCGGGGACGATACACCTTGATGTTGCAAATCCAGACCCGCAGCTTTGCCAAAAGCTGCCGCCTTGTGCTGACGTGCTCTGCGCTTTTCATGCTTGCAGCCTGCGGCGATGTGATCACGAAATCGTCCATGAGTGCGCCGGTGGCACCATCGTCTATCAACCACCTGCTTCAGGCCGAGGCGATTGCCGAAGCCAAGCAAAAGCAAGCCAAAGGTGCGCGGGTCTGGTGTGTTCCGTTTGCCCGCACCGCATCTGGGGTCGATCTGAAAGGCAATGCCGGAACATGGTGGAAAGCCGCCGCCGGAGTATATGACCGCGGACCGCAGCCCGAGACCGGTGCCGTCATGGTTTTCGCGCCATCCAACCAGTCCCGTCTGGGCCATGTGGCGGTTGTGTCCGAAGTGGTATCCGACCGGATGATCCTGATCGACCATGCCAATTGGCACCGCAACAAGATTTCCCTGAAAATGCCAGTCATCGATGTGTCGGCAAAAGGCGATTGGTCCAAGGTCCGCGTCGAAGGCACGCCAGGCATTCTGGGCAGTGTCTATCCGGTGCACGGATTTGTCTATCCGGCCCCGGTCGCGCCAGTCCAAACGGCTGGCTGATCGGTCTGCGACGGACGCTTGCTGCCCTACCCCAGATCGCCGAACCGCCCCCGCAACGCGGCGACATGCGCGGCCAGCCCCGGCTGCGTCGCCCATTGGGCCAGGACGTCGGCCCAGCGTAGGGGCACAAACACCACATCGTCGCCGGCCACGATCTTGCCAAAACGCGCGATCTCGGTGCGGTGCTGGGCTTTGCGCGCAGGATCGACTGACTTGCCCGAGGCCCAAGTCTTAGGTTCCGCATAAAGATAGACCAGAACCGCCCCAAGGGCCCGCTTTTCGGCCCGTGTGCGCAAGCCGTAGGCATGCTTGACCAGTTGCACCGCATCCAGCACCTGAAAATCGGCAGTGCCTTCGATCAGCTCAAGCGCCAGTCTGGTATAGCGGCCCATATTCGGCCCCCAGACCGGACGATCATAGACATCGGAAAAACCCGTCTGTTTGGCGGGGCGAAACGGCTCGTAACGTTTGCTTTCAATGCCGACCAGAGTGGTGTGGGTGACAATTCCGACATCCAGCCACGGGTGCCGTCCCCCGGCCCAGGGAAAACGCATCTCGACCTCAAGATCGACACTGACCACCGCCCCGGCGGGCACACCCGGCAAGGGCGGCAAGGCGGCCGGACGGTCCAGGAACCAACCAAAGGCATTGGCAACCAGCGCGGCCGAAGAGTCGGCGCTGTCAAATTTCCCGGTGCGCACCTCGTGGCCGGGAGAGCGGGTCAGGGCAGCAAGGATGCGCGCCTCGGGCAGATCAGGCAGGAAAATCGGCATCGGCACACCCCTATGGCAAAAGAAAAAGGGCCGCACCATCCGGCGCGGCCCCCTGTCAGACGGATCGCAGGATCAGAGCTCGTCCAGCGCGTCGATCGCTTTTTGCAGATCGTCCTTGCCCACTTCCTTGTCGGTGACGACGGCTTGGGCGACGATGTGATCCACCACCTTGTCTTCGAACAAGGGCGCGCGAAGCTGCTGTTGCATCTGCGGGTTTTTCTGCACGAATTCAAAGAACTGGCGTTCCTGCCCCGGATACTGGCGCGCGGCATTCAGCACGGCTTGGGTCATTTCGGCATCCGACACGGTCACTTCGGCCTTGCGACCGATTTCGGCAAGCAACAGACCCAAGCGCACCCGGCGTTCGGCCAGCGACTTGTGCTCGTCCGTCGGCGTGATGGTGTCGTGGTTGTGGCCGTGCTCTTCGGGGTGCTCTTCATGCCAAAGCTGATGCGCGATCTGGTTGGCTTCGGCCTCGACCAAAGCGGCAGGCAGGTCAAACTTTACAAGGCTGTCCAGTTGATCGAGCAACGCGCGCTTCAGAACGGCACGACTTGCACCCTGGTATTCCACGGCCAGACGTTCGGAAATCTGCCCTTTCAGACCGGCCAGATCTTCGGCGCCGTATTTCTTGGCCAGCTCGTCGTCCAGCTCGGCCGCTTTGGGTTCCTTGACCGCTTTCACGGTGCATTCGAACACAGCCGCCTTGCCTGCAAGATGGGCCGCACCGTATTCGGCCGGGAAATTGACCTCGACCTTCACGTCTTCGCCGACCTTGGTGCCGACGAGTTGGGCCTCAAAGCCCGGAATGAACGAGTTCGATCCCAGAACCAGAGGATAATCCTCGGCGGTGCCGCCCTCGAAGTAGTCGCCGTCCACTGATCCCTTGAAGTCGATGGTGATCTGATCACCATCCTTGGCCTTTGCGCCCTTCTTGCGGTCGTCGAAGGTTTGCGCCGTGGCGGCAAGGTTCTTCAATGCCTCTTCGACCGAGGCATCATCGGCTTTGACCACCAGACGCTCCAGCGTGATTTTCGACGCGTCCAGTTCCGGAATGGGCGGCAGGCAATCATAGGTCATCTCGACCACGACATCCTGACCTTCGGCCCAGGTTTCGCCGCCTTGCATCTTGACGTCGGGTTGCAGCGCGGGGCGGTCACCGGTCTTTTCGAAATGGCCCTTCATCGCGCCGTCGATGGCATCTTGCATCGCGTCGCCGATCAGGCGCTGGCCAAACTGCTTGCGCAGGATCGCCATCGGCACCTTGCCCTTGCGAAAGCCCTTCATCTCGATCTCGGGCTGCGCCTCGACCAGTTTTTCCTGAACCTTGGCTTCCAACTCGGCAGCGGTCACCGTGATGGTGTAGCCGCGCTTCAGACCGTCGTTCAGGGTCTCGGTGACCTGCATGTTGTTGTCCTTCTTACATCCAATGGTGCGGGTGGAGGGACTTGAACCCCCACGCCTTTCGGCGCCAGAACCTAAATCTGGTGCGTCTGCCAATTTCGCCACACCCGCAAATTGCCCAAAACACCCACGCCCCGTCCCAAAGGCCGGACCCGTGCGTGCCTTGAATTTCCGCGCCCTTCTAACAAAGGCGCGTGCGGTATGCGAGAGGAAAAAACGCACGCCCCTTGGTATGGGAATAGTGACACTTGTAACCAAAAATGCCCCGTTTGCGTCCAACAATGTCTCGCTTGTGCCGCCATGTTGACATAATCATGGTCAAAAAAAATGAGGCAGGCATGATGACGGCACTGGAGACAATCATGGCAGAGATGACACTTGGCACGGCCGCTGGCACCGTCACCGCCGGAACAGACATGCCGCCTTGTGGCATCGCCGCTGGTACAACGGTCCTGACACTGATGGGCGCGATGCCGGTTGAATTCGTGTCGCCCGGCGACCGCATCATCACCCGCTCTGGGGCGCGCACTGTGACAGCCGTCGAAATCGCGGTGGTGAACAACGCCCGCATGATCCGCATCTCAGAAGGTGTGCTGGGCAAGGACCGTCCCGAAGCGGATACCATCGTCACGCCGTCGCAACCGATCCTGATCCGCGACTGGCGCGCCAAGGCCCTGGCCGGGATTGATCAGGCCGTGATGGAGGCCGAACGTCTGGTCGATGGCGAATACATTCGTGTAGAGACGGTGGCCGAAGCCCGAATAGTCACATTGCGCTTTGCCGATGCGCAAATTGTCTATGCGGCCGGCCTGGAACTGGGCTGTGAAGCGGCATTGTGACCCATTGATCCACCGCGGCCCGCTGCAATGAAGCGACAGTCTGTTGTCGGGACGGCCCGCCGAAGGGTGTCGTTCACAACCCAAGGGCGCTAAACACCTTTGGCAGTTCTTCTGGCAAATCCTCCGCGATCAGGCCGGGGCCAAAACTGCGCGCTGCTTCCACATGCAGCCAGGCACCTGTGCAGGCGGCATCAAACGGCGAAAAGCCCCGCGCCAGAAGGCCGGTGATGAACCCCGCCAGCACATCGCCGCTGCCCGCCGTTGCAAGCCATGGCGCTGCGCGGTCAAACACTGCAGCGTTGACAGCACAGCGCCCCCCCGGCGCCGCAATCACCGTATCGGACCCCTTGAACAGCACCACACACCCCGCCCGCGCCGCGGCCTCACGGCACGCATCAACCTTGGAATAGGCCGGGCCTTTGGTGGCGGGTTCGGCCAGCTTGGCCGCAATGTCCGGGAAAAGCCGCGCGAACTCGCCGGCATGCGGTGTTATCACACAGCCTTCGTGCAAGGCTGCAAACAGGGTTGCATCGCGCGCAGTCAGCGTCAGTGCATCGGCATCCAGCGCCATCTGTCGCCCGCTGTTCAGCGCGCGTGCGACAAGCGCGCGCGCCTCATCGTCCAAGCCCATCGCTGGCCCAACACACAGCGCATTGATCCGGGGGTCCAGAAGACTCTGGGTCAAACCTGCGGCCCCGTCGATCTGCCGAACCATCATCGCATCCAGCCGCGCCGC
>JBKBOF010000065.1:0-15574 GCA_046294955.1 Paracoccaceae bacterium | reverse complement strand
TGGCCGATGAACCGGCCATTGCGCACATCGTCGGCAAAGGCCTGCATACGGGCGTAAGTGTCGCGCACCGGGGGCATTACATCACTGCCATCCACCACCACCGCCGCGTCAAGATTGCGTAGCGCCGTGTGCAGAACGGCCCGACCTTCGGTTTCGTTGATCCTGTCGCCGGTGAACATCGCATCGCGCTTGGACGCCACCCCGGCACTTTCCGCAAGTTGCATCAGCAAACCAAGACCACGCGCGTCGATGTTGGTCTTGGCATAGTCAAGGATCATGCCATCAGCCTGCGCACTGAAGGTCTGCGCCCGGTCGGCCTCGGCAAACAGATCAAGGATCGGGCGACCCTCGACCGCAGCGTGGTGATCTTTCAGGGCTTCCCAGAATTGGTTCATGTCATTCTGTCCAGTGAACGGTTGCGGTATCCAGCACCGCGCGCACCGGCGCTTCGCTGGGAGACAGGCTTTGCGCGCGTTCCAAGGCCGCACGCTTTTCCGGTCCCTTAATCAGGATATGCGTGTGATATGCGCTTTTCAGCGCCCGGGCCGTCAGGGTGATGCGCGGCTCTCCGGCGGCGTCGGCCCGCAACACCATCAGAATCGGCGCATCCGGGGCAAGCGCCTGTTCCAGAAGATCAGCCCCCGGAAACAGGCTGGCGGTGTGCATGTCCGCCCCCATGCCCAACAGCAGGACCGAAATCGGCAGATGCGGGGCGATGCCATCCGACAGCGCCTCCAGCATATCCTCAGGCTGATCGGCAGGAGCACAAAGCGGCACCAGTTGCGCCCGCGCGGCAGGTCCGCGCAACAGCCGCTCGCGCAGCAGGCGGGTGTTGGATCGCGGGTTGCTTTCCGGCACCCAGCGTTCGTCGTTCAGAAACACCGCCACATTGGCCCAATCCAGATCAGCCCCCGACAGTGTGTCAAACACCGGACCCGGCGTGGTGCCCCCCGGCACACAGAACGAGGCCCGCCCGTCCCGGCGCAGGAACGCCCCCAACTCGCCCGAGATCTGCTTGGCAAGGGCAAGATACATCATCTCGGAATCCGGATAGGCAATGAACTCCATCAGCGGATCTCCCTCCAGCGACGACCGTCGCGGTGCATCAGCATCAAGGCATCCTCGGGACCAGACGAGCCGGGATCATAGCCTTGCGGCTTGTCCCCCCGCTTGGCCCAGCTTTCGATGATCGGGTCAGTCCAGGCCCATGCGGCTTCGACTTCGTCGCCCCGCATGAACAGGGTCTGGTTGCCGCGGATCACATCCATGATCAACCGTTCATAGGCATCAGGTATATCCTCGGCCTCTTCGCCCAGAACCCCGGCAAAAGACATATCCAAGGGCACCTGCATCAATCGCATGCCACCCGGCCCCGGTTCCTTGATCATCACCTTCAGGTTCATGCCTTCATCCGGTTGCAACCGGATCACCAGCACGTTTTCGTGCCATCCCTTTTCGTCGTCAAAGATCGAATGGGGTGGTTCCTTGAAGGTGATCGCAATTTCAGATGCCCGCGCACGCAGCCGTTTGCCGGTGCGCAGATAGAATGGCGTATTCTTCCAGCGCCAATTGGCAATATGCACCTTAAGAGCGATGTAGCTTTCGGTGGTGCTGGCCGGATTTTCACTATGTTCGAGATAGCCGCCCTGCCCGCCTCCCGCGACATACTGACCGCGCACGATATCTTGGGGCGGAACCGGGTCCAGCGCCCGGATGACCTTGAGCTTTTCGTCGCGCACGGCATCGGGGTCGAAGTGATAGGGTGGCTCCATCGCGATCAGGCACAGAAGTTGCATCATATGGTTCTGCACCATATCGCGCATCGCGCCCGATTTGTCGTAATAGGCCCCGCGCCCGTCAACCCCGACCGTTTCGGCCACGGTGATCTGCACATGGTCGATGTATTCCGCCTTCCACAAGGGTTCGAACAGGATGTTGGCAAAGCGCACCGCCATCAGATTCTGAACCGTCTCTTTGCCCAGATAGTGGTCGATCCGGTAAATCTGGGTTTCATGGAAATGCTGCGCCAGCGTCGCATTCAGCGCGCGCGCGGTTTCCAGATCACGGCCAAACGGCTTTTCAACCACAATGCGCGCGTGATCATCGGCAACGCCGTGGGATTTCAGGCGCAAGGCGATGTCGCCGAACAAGGCAGGCGCGACCGAGAAATAGAACGCGCGCACCACGCCGTCTCGCATCAAGCCGTGCAGCGTGTCCCAACCGCCTTCGCCCTTGGCATCAATCGCCACAAAATGCAGCCGCGACAGGAACTCTGCGATCACCGCTGTATCGCGTCGCTCGATCGGCACGAATTCGTCAATGGCATTAGAGACCATCTTGCGGAACTCCGCATCCGTCAATTCGCCACGAGCAGCCCCGATGATCCGACTGTCTCGGGTCATCTGTCCAGACAAGAACCGGCGATACAGTCCGGGCAGGATTTTTCGGCGGGCAAGATCGCCTGTGCCACCAAAAATCACAAGGTCGAACACTTCGACCGGAATGACACGCGAAACCATTTGGAAATCCTCGCTTCTGCACGCGCCGTTAGCGCTAACGCAGCCCTTGTAGCCATGCAATCAACCGAAGTCTAGCACTGGCTTTGGTCGGATCAAAGCGCTTTGGAAGGATCGGCCCCGGACCGGGACGGAAGGTACGCTCAAGACACTGCAAACCGTGATCTCAAAGGCATGATCGTTGCGCCCCTCCACAATCGCAGTGGTCAGATCAAGATGTGACCTACCCGGCTTCGACCAACCAGACGGACCGCTTTACAACAGGTCTTCGGGCTGAAGGGGATCAGGCATCAAGTTCGGCGTCCCAATACAGGTAGTCCATCCAACTGTCATGCAGGTAATTCGGTGGGAAACGACGGCCGTGCGATTGCATTTCCTCGGCATTGGGGGCGCGTGGGGCGCGGTGCAGGTGCATTCCGGTCTGTCGCAGGGTTTTTGACCCTTTGCGCAAGTTGCACGGGCTGCAGGCCGCGACCACATTTTCCCAGCTTGTGATCCCGCCGCGCGACCGCGGGATCACATGGTCAAAGGTCAACTCCCCTTTTGCCCCACAATACTGGCAACAGAATTCGTCCCGCAGAAAAAGATTGAAGCGCGTGAATGCCACGCGCTTCTGGGGTTTGACGAATTCTTTCAGCACCACCACCGAGGGTATGCGGAACTCTGCCCGCTGGCTTCGGACCACATGGTCGTATTCGGCAACAATCTGGACCCGATGCAGAAAGGCTGCCTTGATCGCTTCTTGCCACGGCCACAGGCTCAGCGGGTAGTAGCTGAGCGGCCGATAATCCGCGTTCAAAACCAGCGCCGGATAGTGTTTCAAGGCCGCCGGATCGCGCACGAATTGCGTTCTGAAATCTCCGTCCATTCGTCGAGTGACTCCGCCTGTGTCGGTTCCCCATCAAGGCTTCAAGGCTGATCGTTACCCCAATTGCCCGGACTATATCTGGCGGAACGCGTCTTGCAAGCCCCCAAGCCCAAGTGGCCGGATGTCGCGCCCCCCGAAGACGGGATCGCACAACAAAGTGACAGCCCGGTGAACCCTAGCGCCCGATGCGACGGGTGATGCGGGCCGCCTTGCGGGCACGCTTGACCATATCGCGGGCCTGTGCGGCCTGTGTATGGTCTGCGCGGGTCATCTGCGTTGGCGATTTTCCGCGCCGCGCCACGATATCGGTGCCCTTGTTGATCCCCCAGTTCACCCCTTTGCGGACAAAGATGCGCATCACCATGTTGACGATCTGATTCAGGTTCATCCTAATCCTCGAACAATTCACTTTGGCCGGTTGTGGCTTCGTCCTCGTCGTCATCCGGCTTTTGCATTGATCCGGGCAAGGGGCGGTTGTCAAGCAGACCCGCCGCCCGCAATTCCCGGATACCGGGCAGATCGCGGGCCGATTCAAGGCCGAAATGATCCAGAAAATGCTCGGTTACCACGAATGTGACCGGTCGGCCCGGTGTCATGCGGCGGCGGCCAAGCCGGATCCAGTCCAGTTCCATCAACTGATCGATGGTGCCCCGCGACACGGCAACGCCGCGGATTTCCTCGATCTCGGCGCGCGTCACTGGCTGGTGATAGGCTACAATGGCCAAAGTTTCGATTGCGGCCCGCGACAGCTTGCGCTGCGCGACCGTTTCCTTGCGCATAAGATGGCCGAGGTCCGCTGCCGTGCGCAGTGCCCAGGCATCGCCCACCCGCACCAGATGCACGCCGCGCCCGTCATAGCGCTTGCGCAGATGGACCAAAGCCTCGGCCGGATCACAGCCATGCGGCATCCTGGCCGACAACTCGGCCACGGTGACCGGCTCGGCACTGGCAAACAGGATCGCTTCGACCATGCGTTCCTGTTCGCCCATCGGTGGGGCTTCGAACAGGCTTTTTTCGACCGACTCTGTCAACGGCTCTGTCATGGATCTTTCCGACGGATCTGGATCGGGGCAAACACGTCGCCCTGCCGAACCTCGACCTGCCCACGCTTGGCCATCTCAAGGATCGCTGCAAAATGCGCAGCAGTCGAGGACCGCCGCCGCATCGGCGTGGCCGACCAACCGTCCGGCAGAAAACTTGTCAGATCCGACCAGTCGCCCACATACCCGATCAGCCCGCGCATCCGGTCCAGCGCCTGTTCCATTGTGAACACATGGTCACGATCCATCACGAACGGGCGGAATTCATCTTTTGTTCGGATGCGGGCATACGCACGCATCAGATCAAGCAGCGTGGCATGATAGGTGACGGCGCGGTGGTGGCTGATGGTTTCCGGCACACCGCGCGCAAAGAATTCGCGGCCCAACTGATCACGCGCCATCAGGCGGGCTGCCGCCTCACGCATGGCTTGCAGGCGCTCCAACTGAAACGCCAGATGGGCGGCAAGATCTTCGGCGCTTGGCCCATCCGCGCCGGGTTCAGGCGGCAACAGCAGGCGCGATTTCAAAAATGCCAACCACGCCGCCATCACCAGGTAATCCGCCGCCAGTTCAATGCGCAGCGACTGTGCCTGTTGCACAAATCCAAGGTATTGATCAGCCAGTTGCAACACAGAAATGCGCCGCAGGTCCACCTTTTGCGTGCGGGAAAGCGTCAGCAAAAGATCAAGCGGGCCTTCAAACCCATCGACATCGACAATCAGCGCCTCGGCCGCCATGCGGTCAGAGGGGGCTAGGCGATCTTGGCCCCAGTCGTCGGCAATCGGTTCAGTCATGCGCATCCCCGGACATCAGACCCCGAAATTCGGCTTCAAGGGCAAGGATGTCAACGGGGTCGGGGGCGCGGCGTGCATCAAGGGCGGCCTGTGCGCGGTGGCGGATAGCCGGAGTTTGCGGACCACAGGCAACGGCCACGGTCTGCATCTCGGCCAGATCACCGTTGCAATGCAGGGCAATATCGCAGCCTGCCGCCATCGACGCGGCCGCACGTTCGGCCAAGGTGCCATGCAGGGCCTGCATGTTCAGATCATCGGTGATCAACAGACCCTGAAAGCCGATCTCGTCGCGGATCACGCGGATCATCTCTGGGCTTTGGGTGGCGGGCTTGTCGTCATAGGCTGCAAAGATGATATGGGCGGTCATCGCCATCGGCAGATGGTTCAACGCCTTGAACGGCACGAAATCGGTGGCCGCAAGTTCCGTCCGGGAAATTGACACGGTCGGCAAGTCGTGATGCGTGTCCGCCGTCGCCCGGCCATGACCGGGAATATGTTTGATCACCGGCAGAACACCGCCCGCCAGATGGCCATCGGCCACCGCTGCCGAAATCCGGGAAACCGTCTCAGAATCTGTGCCATAGCAGCGGTTTTTCAGAAACGGATGCGTTTCGTCGCCCGCAATATCGGCGCAGGGTGCGCAGTTTGCATCCACCCCGACCCCGCGCAGTTCATACGCAATGATCCGCGACCTGATCCACATGGCGCGGGCAGGATCGGCCGCGTGCACCACCGTATCAAGGGGCGGATCCCATTCCCGCCAATGCGGCGCGCGCAAGCGCTGAACCCGGCCGCCTTCCTGGTCGATCAGGATCGGCGCATCGCGCCCGACCGCATCGCGCAAGGACGCCGTCAGCCGACGCAGCTGCAGCGGATCTTCGACATTGCGGGCAAACAGGATAAACCCGAACGGGTCCGCGTCCCGGAAGAACGCCACATCGTCAGCCGACAAAGCCGGGCCCGCACAGCCGAAAATCGCGGCAAGGCTGCCGGTCATCTGTGGGCAACCGGAATACAGGCGGCGCTTTCGGCCAGCAAGGCAGAGCAGAACCGACGCGCGTCGTCTTCGCCTTCGAACCCGTGGGCCCGCAGACGGTAGAACGTGCGCCCGCCCGATTGTGCCGACTGGATGACAACCGATTTGCCGGACATCAGATCGCCAAAGCGCCCGGTCAGCTTGATCCATTCCCCGCGCGCAAGGTCGGCACTGTCGAATGCCCCCAACTGCACCAGTCGCGTCCCGACCGCCAAGGTAGATGCATCAATCTCGGGCACGCTGAACGCTGCCGCACTTATCTGTTCGACTCCGGTCACACCGGCAAGGCGGCCAGTCGGGCGGGCCAAGGGTCGTGGCGAGCGCGCAAGACCCGACGCGGGGGTGCCAACCGCTTCGGCCTGCGGATCCACCTGCGCGTCCAAGGGCGCGGTCTCATCCGCCAATGCCTCGGCCAATGCCAGCGCCACTGCGTCTTCCGTGGTCAAGGGCACGGGGGTCGTTGGCTCTCGATCCACCCCTTCCCCACCAAGCGCCATCACGCCTGCATCAGAATCAGCCAGCACCCCAGAGGCGACAGGCGCAAGGCTTGCGTCTGCCCCCATGGCTGGCGCGACGGCCAGCGGTTTTAAAGCGTCCGCCTTAGGATCAGGCACAGCCACCTCTGGCGCAACCAGCGCAGACAGTCCGGGCGCATCTTCAACCGACAATTCAACCGGGGCCGGGGCCAGAACGATTTCCTGCGGCATCGCTCCGGCACCGCCCACAGCCGCAATCACGTTGATCGCCATGCCCTGATGGTCGGCAATATCGCCGCCGGGATTGGACGGAGCCACCCGCATCGGACCCTCGATGGCGCGGATCACCGGCACCCCGGTCACATCACGCACCGCCAGCCGATAGCCCCACAGGCCAAGGCCCATAACAAGGGCAAGCGAACAGACCGCCCCTGCCAGATGGATCAGTCTTTGCGCTTGCCCGCCAGAAATACGGGGGATGTCCCCGTAGTGATCAAAGTCGATATCCGCCATGCTCTGCCTCGATCAGACGGGTTTGACCCGTCTTTTTTGCCTGCGTCACCGACGGGGCGCTGTTGATCAGCGCATTTCCTCGACCGGCGTCACACCCAAGATACCAAGACCTGTGCAAATGACAACGCCCACGGCCCGTGCAAGGGCGATTTTCGCCTGCGATGTGGCGGTGTCGTCCTGCAAGAATCGCAACGACGGCTCGTCATTGCCCCGGTTCCACAATCCGTGGAGGTCAGATGCCAGTTCATACAGGTAAAATGCCACCCGGTGCGGTTCATTCCCACGCGCCGCGATTTCCACCAGACGCGGCCATTCAGCGATCTTTCTGGCGACAGCGATTTCAGCGACATGGTCCAGTTTTGACAGATCCGCTGCCGCAAGGGTCGTGTCCGACACATCGACCCCGGCCTCGCGCGCTTTGCGCAGGATGCTGTTCACCCGCGCATTGGCGTATTGCACATAAAACACCGGATTGTCTTTCGACTGTTCCAGCACCTTGTCGAAATCGAAATCCAGCGCCACATCGTTCTTGCGGGTCAGCATGATGAACCGGGTCACATCGGCACCCGCCAGTTCCACCACATCGCGCAGGGTCACGAATGTGCCCGCCCGCTTGCTCATCTTGAACGGCTCGCCGTTTTTCCACAGCTTGACCAGTTGGATCAGCTTGATGTCCAAGGCGACGCGCCCGCCCGACAACGCCGACACAGCCGCTTTCATCCGCTTGACGTAACCGCCATGATCGGCCCCGAAGATGTCGATCAGCTGATCATAGCCGCGCTGCACCTTGTCGTGGTGATAAGCGATATCGGGGGCAAAATAGGTCCAGGATCCATCGGACTTCTGCACCGGGCGGTCCACGTCATCGCCATGTGCGGTACTGCGGAACAAGGTCTGCACGCGCGGCTCCCAATCGTCGGGTTCCTTGCCCTTTGGCGGTTCCAGCACGCCTTCGTAGATCAGGTCCATATCCTTTAGGGTCTGGATCGCGGCTTCGATCTTGCCGGTGCCATACAGCGCCTTTTCCGACGAATAGATATCCATCCGTACACCCAAGGCCGCCAGATCCTCGCGGATCATCTGCATCATCATCTGCGTTGCGAATTCACGCACATCGGACAGCCAGAATTGCTCGCCCTTGTCCAGAAGCGTGTCGCCGTATTTTTCCTTCAGCGCCTCGCCCACAGGGATCAGATAGTCGCCGGGATACAGCCCTTCGCGGATTTCCGGCTCAAGCCCATGCGCCTCGCGGTAGCGTTCATAGGCGCTGCGGGCCAGCACATCGACCTGTGCCCCGCCATCGTTGATGTAATATTCCCGCGTGACCTTCCAGCCCGAAAACGCCAGCAGATTGGCCAGCGCATCGCCAACCACCGCGCCGCGCACATGGCCCACATGCATCGGGCCGGTCGGGTTGGCCGACACGAATTCGACGTTGACGCTTTGTCCCTGCCCCACATCGGCCCGGCCAAATTCGGTGCCGTCGATCAGCGCCGCCCGGACGATGCTTTGCCAGACCACGTTCGACAGCCGAAGGTTCAGAAACCCTGGCCCGGCCACGTCAGCCACCAAGATCCGGGGTTCGGCCATCAGCTTTGCAGCAAGCGCCTCGGCAATTGCGCGCGGCGACAGTCCGGCGGGTTTTGCCAGCACCATTGCAGCATTGGTCGCCATATCGCCATGCGCGGCGTCTCGGGGGGGTTCAACCGCGACGGAGGCGAACTCCAGACCAGCGGGCAATGTGCCCTCTACCTGCAAAGCGGTCAAAGCGTCCATAACAGTGGCGCGGATATCGGCGAAGAGATTCATCTGATCAAATCCTGTCTTGCGCCCAAGGCCATGCCAGAGGGCGCAAGTCAGGTCAAGTTCAGCTGTTGCCGCGCCAGTCTTCCAAGGCGGAATTGGACTCGGCAGCATCGCTGGAAGCAAAGGGCGTGGTCACAGTCCGGTTGCGAAAGTAATAGGTTTCACGCGCCCCGAAATAAAACGCGACGACGGCGCCCAACAGCCACCACAGAGGTTCGGGCACCGCGTTCAGCCCGACCATGCGCTGTGCGAAGGACACAGGGTCAACCATCGCATAGATGAACAACCCCAGAGTGCCAAAGGCCAGAAACGGCCGGGGCAGCCGGTTCAAACCGTTCACCAACCGGTCGAACCAACCCAGACCGGGGTGGTCATATTCCTCGCCCAACTGACGCAGCGCCGCCATCTGCGCTTCGGCGGACAATTCCATGCGCCGGGTGGCCGAGGGCACGAACACCTCTGCCATCCCCTTTGCCGCCGTGCCCAGCGCAGATACGGCGCCCGGCCCGCCCAAAACCTTGTCGATCACCCCCATTTTGCCACCCGTGCCGCATGTTGCGCCAATGTCAGGTGATAGCGTGGGCTGATGAATTCCTCGGCCCGCGCAATCCATCCGCCCTTGCCGCCATCCCGGCGACGGGCATATTTGCGGCTTTGCGGCCGGGCATCGGCCAGAGCGTAGTAATAATTCCGCCGCGCAATCCCGTAGGCATCGGCGAAATGGTTCGGCGCGGCGTCATAGGCACCTTGGGCGGCGCGAATGGTCTGCGGCCCGATCTGGCCATCAGGATCGCAGGGAAACCCCATATCGGTGCACAGCCGTTGCAGGATCTTTACCGCGTTCAGTCCGGCATTCACATACATGTCGAACACCGATGCCTGAACCACCTCGGGCAGAGCACCGATGCCGGGGCGGGTAAAATAGTGCTCGACATAAACATCCACCGCCTGCTTGCGGGTCAGTTCGCGCACATCAGCGACGTCGATCCGGGTGTCGCCGTTTAGATCAAGCCCCAGCCTGCGAAGGGTGTTGATGGTGACGCCGTGGTTGGTGGCCCCGCCCGGATCATCGGGATCGTTCACAAAGCCGCCCTCACGGGCGACGATGTCTTCGGCCAGTTGTCGTACGGTTGGTCGTGTTTCGCTTGTCATGGGCATTCCCCGGAGTGCGGACACTCCCCCCATGGACAAACTGACCCAAGCCCGGTTAACGGCGCGAAAACCCTGCGCGCTTAGGTGCCGGGCGTGTCATCCTTGTAAACGCCTTGTTCCTTGAGGGCGTCGATGACTTCCTTGGGCATATAGGTTTCGTCGTGCTTTGCCAAAATCTCGGTGGCGATAAAGGTTTCACCTTCCATCGAACCAGTTCCGACCATGCCTTGCCCTTCGGAAAACAGGTCCGGCAGGATCCCGGTAAAACTGACAGGGATGGTCTGGTTGGTATCGGTCACGCGGAAACTGATGGTTTCACCCTGTCCACGCGTGATGCTGCCCTCTTCGACCAAACCACCGATGCGGAATACTTCACCTGCCCGCGGCGGGTCTTCGACCACCTGCGTCGGGCTGCGGAAAAAGTTGATTCCGTCCTTCATCGCATACCCGATCAAGCCCGTGGACACCGCCAAAGCCACAAATGCCAGCAAGATGATTTGCACTCGCCGTTGCTTTTTCAGCCCCTTCATGCCCGCCATGCCATGTCCTCCGTCATTCCCACATCCGATGTGGGACCAATTCCAGCCGTTGTCGAGTGGTGTAACGCCGCAGCGCGATGTTGTGAATGATCTTGAACAAGTCGGCGGTCATGCCGGTTCGAATGTGATGCGCCGACGCAGGAATTGCGTGGCCTTGGATGACACCGCCTTGGGGTCGCCCGTGGTCAGGAATTTCGACTGCGTCCCCGTGCCCAGCATTTCGGGGCGACGATTCAGGTAGTCGGCCAAGGATTCTGCAACCAGATTGGCCTGACTGTAAACGGTGACCCCGTTACCCAGAGCGTCCTGAAAGGTGCTTTCCATCAGGGGATAGTGCGTGCACCCCAGAACGGCGGCCTCGGGGTGCGGCATCCGGCGCTTGAGCGCCTCGACATGGCTGCGCACCAACGCCTCGGCCAGAATCTCGTCGCCCTGTTCGATCGCATCAACCACGCCGCCGCAAGGCTGCGCTTCGACATCGACACCGATGGCGCGGAACGCCAATTCACGCTGAAAGGCGCGGCTGGCCACTGTGGCCGGGGTGGCAAACAGCGCCACATGCTTGACCGCCACTTCGCGCGGGGGCGAGTTGTCACCCCATTGCCGTTCAGTCAGCGCCTCGATCATTGGCACAAACACCCCCAGCACGCGCTTGTCCTTTGGCAACCACGTTTCCTGCATCCGTTTCAGCGCCGCTGCCGACGCGGTATTGCAGGCAAGGATCACCAGATCGCAGCCTTCGGCCCACAACCGCTCAACGGCCGCACAGGTGAGGTTGAAGATGTCATCATGGGTGCGCACACCGTAAGGCGCATGCGCATTGTCACCAAGATACACCAATGGCAAATCGGGTAAACGCCGCGTGATCGCGTCCAGCACGGTCAATCCACCGATACCGCTGTCAAAAACCCCAACTGCCATGACTGCCCCTTACCCTCGCGCCTGTTGCGGGGCTTGGGCCCGGTCAGCGCGTCTTGTATTTCGGTTCGAATTCGTATCCTGGATCATACGAGCCAAGGGGGACTGGCGAAAGCTCGTAAGTGGACCTGCGCAGAAATTCCATCAATCGTGGCGGATCCGACTTCAATGCGGAGATATCCGAGGCCGCAATCGGCTTGCCGATCACCACCCGCACCGGTTCATCCACCCGCGCCCGAAATTCCTTGATCAACAGCCCCAGACGCAGGTTTGAATGGATATGACTTGCGATCTGAAACAGACGCGAATTATGGCCGGTAAAGAACACAGGCACCACAGCTGCATCTGATTTGGCGATCATCTTGGCGGTGAACTTGCGCCAGCCGGGGTCCATCGGGCGCGAAAACGGCTTGGCGCTGGTGGATACGGTGCCGCCCGGAAACACCCCGATGGCCCCACCCTGCCCCAGATAGCGCAGCGCCTCGCCCCGCGTTTCAAGGTTGAGCTTGACCGCTGCCTTCGTCTCATCGAACGAAATCGGCAGGACAACCCGGTTCAACGCTTCGGCGCGCTGGAACACCGAATTGGCCAGAATACGAAAATCGCCGCGCGCCCGGTCCAACAAATGCCCCATCATCAGGCCATCCAGAATACCGTATGGGTGATTGGCGATCATTACCAACGGGCCTGACGCAGGAATGTGATCCAGCCCCCCACCAATGATATCAAGGCTCAACCCATAGCGTTCGGGGATCACCTGCCAGAAACTGCGGCCCCGTGCGACTTCCGCCTCATATCCGACGGCGCGTCGCATCAGGGTCAGACGCCCGGTAGCGTTTTCGAGCGCGCGTATCAGCGCTGCCCCGGCCCTGCTGCCCGCCGCAGTGGCATAGGATATCTCGCCCGTGATATCTTGTGGCATGAAGTTCTCTCGCTGACTGGCCCGCGCCACGCGCTTACCCTTCCGATTTTCGCCAACCTTCATGTCAGGCAGATGACGTCTGAAAAGACGGCTACGCCTATTCTTTCGCCCTTTGCGCCCATTTACATGCAAATGATTCTCCCCACATGAGGCAGACCGTGTTAGCGTCCTGCGGCGGTGAAGGGTTGAGAGATGGATTGGGATAAACTTCGGATCTTTCATGCGGTTGCCGACAAGGGCAGTCTGACGCACGCCGGTGACGTGCTGCATCTGTCGCAATCCGCCGTCAGCCGCCAGATCCGTGCGCTGGAAGAAAGTCTGTCCGTCACCCTGTTTCATCGTCATGCGCGCGGCCTTATCCTGACCGAACAGGGAGAATTGCTGTTCGATGCGACCCAAGCCATGGCAAAACGGCTGGAGGCCACCGCAGCACGCATCCGCGATTCCGAAGACGAGGTATTCGGTGAATTGCGCGTGACCACCACCACCGGCTTTGGCACCCTGTGGCTTGCTCCACGGCTGGCCAACCTTTACAAAAAGTACCCCAGCCTGAAAATCGACCTGATGCTGGAAGAACGCGTGCTGGATCTGCCGATGCGCGAGGCCGATGTCGCGATCCGCATGAAGGAGCCATCGCAGGCTGACCTGATCCGCAAGCGGTTGATGAACATCCGGATGCGGATGTATGCCTCGCCCGAATATCTGGCCGAAAACGGAACGCCCCTGACCATGGATGATTTCACCCAGCACCGCCTGATCGCGCAACATTCGGGCGTGCCGCAAGTTGCGGCCGGGGCATCCTTGGTGCACGAATTGATGCAGCACGACATTCCCTCGACTCTGACAGTCAACAACTATTTCGGTGTGCTGCAAGGGGTGCTGAACCATCTCGGCATCGGCGTTCTGCCCGACTACATTACGGAAGATTTCCCGCATCTGGTGCGCGTTCTGCCCGAAACCGAAAGCGCCGAGGTTCCGGTGTTTCTGGCCTACCCCGAGGAGTTGCGCCATTCGAAACGGGTGGCAGCATTCCGGGAATTCGTGACAGAAGAGATCTTTGCCTATCGCAAAAGGCATCAACCAGACTGAAGCCATGCGCTGAGGTCATAGCGGCAATGCTGCTTCAGCAGCATATTCCCGCTTGCCCCATTGCCCAGCCATGCCTAAATCCACCCTTGAAGCGGGCGGTTGAGTGGTTGCTCTTGTTCGCTTCGTACCTCCCTGTTGGACTTAGGCCGAGCTTATGCTCGGCCTTTTTTTTGATTTTTCGGCAATAGTCCTGATATGCACACGGAATGGGCAGACATCGGGCGGCCAAGGCCAAATCCAAGGCCATGAAGAAACATTCATCCCCGCATGATACAGTCGCACGCGATGACCAACGGGGCACACTATGGCCTACGGAATCATGCCGGTGGACAACTGTCCGGTGAACATGCAGATCGACATGATAGGGGTCGGACGAAGCGCCCTTCCATTGTCTCTTTCCCTTAGCCTATGCTTGTCCTATGACGCGGCGCATCTGTTGCGAGGAATCCTGTCATGACCGAACCCGCGATCACGCCCGATCTTATAGCCAAACACGGGATAAAGCCTGACGAATACGCGCGGATCCTTGACATCATTGGCCGCGAGCCGAATTTCACCGAGCTGGGCATCTTCAGCGCGATGTGGAACGAACATTGTTCCTACAAGTCATCGAAAAAATGGCTGCGCACCCTCCCGACCACAGGCCCGCAGGTGATATGCGGCCCTGGCGAAAACGCGGGTGTGGTCGATATCGGCGACGGTCAGGCCGTGATCTTCAAGATGGAAAGCCACAACCACCCGTCCTATATCGAACCACACCAGGGGGCTGCCACCGGTGTCGGCGGTATCCTGCGTGACGTGTTCACCATGGGTGCGCGCCCGATTGCCGCGATGAATGCGCTGTCGTTTGGTGTGGCTGACCATCCAAAGACGGCCCATCTGGTCAAGGGCGTCGTGGAAGGCGTGGGCGGTTATGGCAATGCCTTTGGCGTGCCCACCGTGGGCGGCGAAGTCCGTTTTCACAAATCCTATAATGGCAACTGTCTGGTCAATGCTTTTGCGGCTGGCCTCGCAGATGCCGACAAAATCTTTTACTCGGTCGCCTCGGGTGTGGGTATGCCCGTCGTCTATCTGGGCGCGAAAACCGGCCGCGATGGCGTGGGCGGCGCCACCATGGCAAGCGCCGAATTCGACGACACGATCGAGGAAAAGCGCCCCACCGTGCAGGTCGGCGATCCCTTCACCGAAAAGCGCCTGTTGGAAGCCAGCCTTGAGTTGATGGCCTCGGGCGCGGTGATTTCGATTCAGGATATGGGGGCGGCCGGGCTGACCTGTTCGGCGGTGGAAATGGGCGACAAGGGCGGCTTGGGCATCAAGCTGCAACTGGCCGATGTCCCGCAGCGCGAAACCGCCATGACCGCGTATGAGATGATGCTGTCGGAATCCCAGGAACGGATGCTGATGGTGCTGAAGCCCGAACTTGAAGACGTCGCCCGTGCGATCTTTGTCAAATGGGATCTCGACTTTGCCATCGTCGGCGAAACCATCCCCGAAGACCGCTTCCTGATCCTGCATGGGAATGAGGTAATGGCCGACCTTCCCCTGTCCAAACTGTCCTCGACTGCACCGGAATATGACCGGCCGTGGGTCGAAACACCGGCAGCCGAGCCTTTGGGCGATGTGCCCGCCATCACCCCCCTCGACGCGCTGACGGCCCTGATTTCATCGCCCAACTACGCCCATAAGGCGTGGGTGTGGGAACAATACGACAGTCAGGTTGGGGCCGATACTGTGGTGACGCCCGGATTGCCCGCCGGGGTGGTGCGCGTGCATGGCACGGCCAAGGCACTGGCCTTCACGTCCGACGTGACGCCCCGCTATGTCAAGGCCAACCCGTTCGAGGGCGGCAAACAGGCGGTGGCCGAGGCGTACCGCAACCTGACCGCCATGGGCGCGACGCCGTTG
>JBKBOF010000064.1:0-15575 GCA_046294955.1 Paracoccaceae bacterium | reverse complement strand
GGCCCGCTGGCACCCATGCCAGACTGGAGGCAAGCGGGGCGATCTTTTCCCGCTACCCTGCTTCGGCAGGGCGCGAACGGGCTCGTCTGGTCACGTCGTGGAGCACGACCGAAGCAGACGTGGACGCCTTTCTCAAGGCTTTGGCGGGCTGATCGCGCAAACGTCCCGCTTTCAGGCCGGAAGCCGCACACCATCCAGATGTGCCTTAACCGCCTGTGCCACCTCTTTTGGATGAGTCAACGGCAGCATATGGCCTGCCCCCGGCACCAAAACGCGCTGAACCTGCGGCAGGCGTTCTGCCAGTGCAGATTGAATGGCGCCCACAATCGGCGGGCTCTCTGTGCCTTCCAACAGAAGGACCGGCACTCCAAGCGATTCCAATCGCATATATGCCAAAAGGCCGGCGGAATCTTGCATCAGCGCAGAATCCTGTCCGACGACTTGGGCGATCCGTTCTGTGATATAACGGCGCTGTCGCCCTGGCAAACAGCTCCAGTCGGATCCATCGCCCCAAATCCGCAGGAAGCCTGCTGCCGCCTCGGCCAGATGACCATCCGCCACGGTTTTGGCAAAGACTGCGTGCGTTTCGTGGAATGGCCAGAAGGCAGGGCTTTCAGCCGCCCGCGCGGCAGCGAACAGAACAGGTTCGATCAGCGACACGCTCCGCACCAGATCGGGACGCTCCAGCGCAAGCCGCAACGCGACTGTGGCACCAAAGGAATGGCCAATCACATCGACAGACCCGGACGCTTCGGCCAGATCAATCGCCAATCGCGTGCTTTCGGTATACACATCCGACTGTCCGTCCCACAGCGGCATCGTGCCATGCCCGGGCAAATCGGGTGCAAGGACGGTGACACCGGTCAAGTGCTCTGCCATCGCAGCCCATGCCCCACCATGTGCCAAAGAGCAATGCAGCGCCAGCACCGGCCGCACGCCTCCCCGATCCCACACCCGCATGACTTACAACTTTCCCGCAAGATACAGATCCAGATCCTCCAACCGATCCTGCCCCCAAAACGCCTCTTCACCCACCATGTAGAACGGCACACCGAACACCCCGCGCGCCACCGCCTCTTCCAGATTGGCGGCATAGGTTTCCGCACCTGCCAACATGCCGCTGTCCGATAGCTTCGGATCAATCCCGTTGGCGCTCAGGATATCCTTGACCACCGCATCATCGGCAATATCGCGATCCTCTGCCCACACGGCCCGACAAAAGGCATGCACCAGCCCGCCAACATCTGCTCCAGTGGCTGCCGCTGCGATGATCGCATAGCAAGATGGCGCCGCGTTTGCCGGAAAATAGGCAGGCTGCATGTTGAAGGGCATCCCCAGCTTTACCGACTGCCGCCGCAATTCCTGCAAGCGATAAGTGCGGCGGCTTTCATGCCGGTCGGCCAGCGCCTGGCCGCCGGTGCGTGGCAACAGCGCCAGAATTGCAATCGGTTTGTAGTTGATCGTCGCGCCATGGCGCGCGGCTATCGCTTCCAACCGAGTACCCGCAAGGTAGCAATACGGCGACATGGTCACGAAAAAGTAATCGATTTTTGTCATTTGACGCCCTATCCCCCTGCACCGGTTTGCAAGACCCTAGTCGGGTGATAAGCGGTGTCAACGATCCGATTCCGTGGCCCCGGAGACCCAACATGCCCGCCATCACTGAACCCAAACTCATTTCCGGCAATTCAAACATGCCGCTTGCCAAAGCCATCGCCCGGCGCATGTCGGTGCACCGCGGCATGTCCGTCGGCTTGGTCGATGCGCGGATCGAGCGCTTCAATGATCAGGAAATCTTTGTCGAGGTATTCGAGAACGTGCGTGGCGAAGATATGTATGTCATCCAGCCAACATCGAATCCGGCAAATGACAATTTGATGGAACTGCTGATCATGATCGATGCGCTGCGCCGGTCATCGGCGGCCCGCATCACAGCGGTGATCCCCTATTTTGGCTATGCACGCCAAGACCGTCGCGCCAAGGCTCGCACGCCTATTTCTGCCAAGCTGGTGGCCAACCTGATTGAAACCGCCGGGGTTGATCGTGTTCTAACATTGGATCTTCACGCCGCGCAGATACAGGGTTTTTTCGACATTCCGGTGGACAACCTGTACGCAAGCCCGGTTTTCGCGCTCGACATCGAGCATCATTTCAAAGGTCAGATGCAGGATCTGATGGTCGTATCTCCCGATGTGGGTGGTGTGGCGCGCGCACGTGAATTGGCCAAAAGGATCAATGCACCCTTGGCGATCGTTGACAAACGCCGTGAAAAGGCCGGCGAAATCGCCGGCATGACGGTGATCGGTGACGTTACCGACAAGAAGTGCATCATCGTTGACGACATTTGCGATACGGCCGGAACACTCTGCAAAGCGGCCGAAGTGCTGATGGAGAACGGTGCGACCGAGGTTCACAGCTACATTACTCATGGCGTGCTGTCCGGACCCGCAGTCGAGCGGATCAAGAATTCGGTGATGAAGTCATTGGTGATCACCGACTCGATCGAGCAAGGCGAAAAGGCACAGGCTGCCCCGAATATTAGGATCGTTCCGACAGCACCCATGTTCGCACAGGCCATTCTGAACATATGGAATGGCACCAGTGTATCCAGTCTGTTCGAGACCGAAACCCTCGTCCCGATTTATGAAGGTATGTATCAGCGCGGTTAACCTCGCAGAAACCGGCCTGCATCAAGGTGCCTTCCAGAACCATGACTGGGGGAAACAGATGACTGCCACCGCTTCGGAAGCAGACCGTTTCACAACGCTAGGACCGCCTCCCTTGGGCCATCCCACGCGCCGCAGGGTGGATCAGATTGTGGACGAGATGGTCATAGCATCTGTACGGCTTGGCCACGACATTGTGGATGTCGTCGGGTTTCTTGAAGGGGTTGACGCCGCCTCTGAAATACAGGTGGCCCGTTTGATCGACGCGCGGGACAGCGCGCGAGGCGTATCGCAGGCCTCGGCGGCCATGGTCACTGCAACTGACAGACTGTCATCCGTAATGGGCGGGCTGATAGAGGTTCTGGCGTCGTCATCCGAACAATTGCACCAAGCGATAGAGGCGAGTCATCAGGTTATGGCATGGGTCAGTGGCGTCGGGGGCCAGTTGGCCCGGATTGATGATGCCATGCGCGCCACGCAGTCGTCGAACGCCCGCATTCTTGATATCGCGCGTGAGGTCAACATGCTGGCCATGAATGCCAAGATAGAGGCGGCCCGTGCCGGGGACCGAGGGCGTGGTTTTGCGGTTGTTGCAGATGCCGTAGATGCATTGTCGTCACAAACGGCAAGTGCTGCTCGCGTGATCTCGGAAACCGTAGGATCCCTTGCCGGTGAAATCGGAACCTTGCGGTCCGAAGCTGAGGGTATAGTGGGCCATGCCGAAACAGGGCTCAAAGATCTTGCATCAGCGGGAGACGCTCTGACGCATCTTGGACATCAGGCGGCACTTGGCGGAACCGAACTCACGACCATGGCGCAAGAGGCGCTGCAGATGCGGCGCGTCATGCAGGGCTTCGGCCCCACATTCCGATCATTGTACGACGGGGTGATTCAGCAAACAGAAATGGTCAATGACGCCCGGACCCGCGTCTCAAGATTGATCCAGCTGAGCGAGCGTATGGTACAGCATATGTTCGCGCTAGGTGGTGCGTCCGAGGATCGGCCGCTGATTGATGCGGTCATTAAAGCGGCCCGCCAGTTGGGTGACCTGCTCGACTCCTCGGTTGAACGGGGCGAGATTGATTTGAAGGATCTTTTCTCCAGTGCCCTCAAAGAGATTGCGGGAAGCAATCCTCCGCAGTTCCTTGCGCCGTTCACATCGCTTACCGACCGTCTCTTTCCCAAGGTACAGGAGCAGTTTCTGGACATGGACCCGCGCGTTGTCTTTTGCGCAGCGGTAGATCGAAATGGCTATCTGCCCACTCATAACCGAAAATTTTCGGCGCCCCAGCAAAATGATCCGGTTTGGAACGCGGCAAACTGCCGAAACCGTCGCTTGTTCGATGATCGGGTCGGATTGGGCGCCGGGCAGTCCACTGCGCCTTTCCTCATGCAGATTTATAGACGCGACATGGGCGGAGGCGAATTTGCGATGATGAAGGATGTGTCGGCCCCGATCATGGTAAAGGGGCGACACTGGGGTGGCTTGCGCCTCGGGTTCCAGTTCTAGGGTTCAATCAACCTCCCAATCATCCTCGTCACTAACCGGGCCGATAGCCATCCAATCCGCCCGAATACGGGCAATACGGGTGTTTCCCCATGTCTTGAAGACCAGATGAAAACCTGAAGGTGTGATGCACTCAGCTGTCAGATCGGCTCGGGCATTGGCTTGATGATCTGTATCCCACATCGTTATGCTGACATGTACCATGGGCGGCAGGCTGAACGTTTCGCTGAAGGCAACGATATGGCGGCTTTCGCGATCCCCCTCGCCCGTCCACATGACCCCACCGTCAGCAAAATCGGAAAACATGACGCGCGATCCTTGATCGATCCCGATTTTACCGGCGGAGAAACGTTTCATCTGGCTGGCCCTTTTTGGTGCGTCAGCAGGTCACACAATTAGAAAATTCTGACACCATCTAACGAACAAAGCCCCGGCATCGGCCGGGGCTTTGTCAATTCTCGACGGTAAGCGAACATTACTGCCCGGTCGCGGCACGCATTGCCATCATGTCGGCCACAATCTTTTCTGCCGCGTCCTTGTCTTCCGACACGGCGGCCGCCTCGCGGACCTCTGCCAGAAGCCGTTCCATCAAGGCCGGAGTCGCCTCTTCGACCGGGACGGCGCGTTCGGCCAGAACCGAAACACCCGTCGCACTGATCTCGGCAAAGCCCCCGGTCACGATATACGACTTGGTTCCATCTACCGCGACTGCCTTCAGAATACCGGGGCGCAGTGTGGTGATGGTGGGGGCATGCCCCTCCATCGCCGTCAGGTCGCCATCGGCGCCCGGGATCTGCACCTCGGTCGCCTGAACCGACGCAAGGCGCCGTTCCGGGCTGACGAGGTCGAACTGAACTGCCATTTTACCCTCCTTATGCCGCAGCGGCGGCAAGTTTGGCGGCTTTGGCTTTCACGTCTTCGATGTCGCCGACCATGTAAAAGGCCGCTTCAGGAAGGTGGTCATATTCACCGGCAACCACGGCTTTGAACGACGCGATGGTTTTTTCCAGCGGAACCTGCACACCGTCAGACCCTGTGAACACCTTTGCCACGTCGAACGGCTGCGACAGGAAGCGTTCCAGCTTCCGGGCGCGCGCGACGGCCAGTTTGTCGTCTTCCGACAATTCGTCCATGCCAAGGATTGCAATGATATCTTGCAGTGACTTGTACCGTTGCAGCACCTTCTGCACATCGGTCGCAACCGTGTAGTGCTCCTCACCGATGATCAGCGGATCCAGCAGGCGCGAGGTCGAACCCAGAGGGTCCACGGCCGGGTAAATGCCCTTTTCCGAAATCGCACGATCAAGAACGGTCGTTGCGTCAAGGTGCGCAAAAGAGGTTGCCGGCGCTGGGTCGGTCAAGTCATCGGCAGGAACATAAACGGCCTGCACCGAGGTGATCGAGCCGTTCTTGGTCGAGGTGATGCGCTCCTGCATCGCGCCCATGTCGGTGGCCAGTGTCGGCTGATAGCCCACGGCAGACGGGATACGACCCAGCAAAGCCGACACTTCGGACCCGGCTTGGGTAAAGCGGAAGATGTTGTCCACAAAGAACAAAACGTCAGCGCCAGTCTCGTCGCGGAACTGTTCTGCCATGGTCAGACCCGACAGGGCAATCCGCATCCGCGCACCCGGAGGCTCGTTCATCTGACCGTAAACCAGCGCGATTTTCGACTTCGACATGTCTTCGAGGTCGATAACGCCGGATTCGATCATCTCGTGATACAGGTCGTTGCCTTCACGGGTCCGCTCGCCCACGCCGGCGAACACCGACACGCCCGAGTGCACTTTTGCGATGTTGTTGATCAGTTCCATGATCAAAACGGTTTTGCCCACGCCGGCACCACCGAACAGACCGATCTTGCCGCCCTTGGTATAGGGTGCCAGAAGGTCGATCACCTTGATTCCGGTTACCAGGATCTGGCTCTCGGTGGCCTGTTCAGCGAAGGACGGGGCGGGCTGGTGGATCGACCGTGTCTCGGCTGCGTTGACCGGGCCACGTTCGTCCACGGGCTCACCGATCACGTTCATGATACGACCCAATGTCGCACTCCCCACCGGGACTTGAATAGGCGCGCCGGTATCAGACACGGGAGCACCGCGCACCAAACCTTCAGTCGCGTCCATCGCAACTGCGCGGACAGTGCTTTCGCCAAGATGCTGTGCCACTTCCATGACCAGCTTCTTGCCATTGTTCTCAGTGATCAGCGCGTTCAGAATTGCAGGAAGTTCGCCTTCGAACTGCACGTCCACAACGGCGCCGATAACTTGCGTCACCTTGCCCGCCGCGGCAGCTGCTTTCGGTGCTTTTGCCATGTCGTTTCTCCAGTTCCTCAGAGCGCCTCAGCGCCCGAAATGATTTCGATAAGCTCTTTGGTGATCGCAGCCTGACGCGAACGGTTGTAGATCGTCGTGTACTTCTTGATCATGTCACCCGCGTTGCGCGTTGCATTGTCCATCGCGCTCATGCGTGCCCCTTGTTCCGAGGCCCCGTTTTCCAGCAGAGCCGTGAAGATCTGTGTAGCAACGCCTCGGGGAAGCAGGTCAGCCAGAATGGCTTCTTCACTGGGCTCGTAGTCGTAGAGCGCGTTGGTCGTCTCACCCTCATACTTGGCAGGTATGATTTGTAGGGTCGTGGGGATTTGACTGATCACAGACTGGAAACGGTTGTAAAAGATCGTCGCCACGTCGAACTCTCCGGCATCAAACCGGGACAGAATTTCGCGCGCAATGGATTGCGCATCGGCGTAGCCGACGCGTTTAACATCGGTCAAATCCACATGGCTGATCATCTTGCTTTCCAGATCACGGCGCAGTTGCTCGCGACCCTTCTTGCCGACCGTCAGGATCTTGACAGTCTTGCCAGCCGCCATCAGCTCATTCGCCTTCGCGCGGGCAAGCCGCGCAATGGACGAGTTGAAACCGCCGCACAGGCCCCGCTCTGCCGTCATCACGACAAGAAGATGCACCTGATCCTTGCCTGTCCCGGCCAAAAGCCGGGGCGCGCTGTCCGATGTTCCAACCGATGCAGAAAGGCCAGCCATGACCGCATTCATCCGCTCGGCATAGGGCCGGGCAGCTTCAGCAGCCTCTTGAGCACGGCGCAGCTTCGCCGCCGAGACCATTTGCATCGCTTTGGTGATCTTGCGCGTGTTCTTCACGCTCGCGATCTTGTTTTTCAAGTCCTTAAGGCTGGGCATATCCCTGTCCTTTCAGACGCTTAAGCGAAGGTATTGGCGAATTCAGCGATAGCGTCTTTCAGCTTTTGCTCATCTGCGCCTTTGATTTTCGGGTCAGCGGTGGTGATCCAGTCAAGGATGTCCTTGCGCTGATTGCGCAGGAACGACAGCAGACCCGCTTCAAACCGGCCCACATCCTTCACTGCAACCTTGTCAAGAAAACCAGCGGTACCCGCGTAAATCACGCAGACGATTTCCGCGTTGGTCAGCGGCGAATACTGGTTTTGTTTCATCAGCTCGGTCAGACGCGCGCCACGGGCCAGCAACTGCTGGGTCGATGCGTCAAGGTCGGATCCGAACTGGGCAAATGCGGCCATCTCGCGATACTGGGCCAGCGACAGTTTCACCGGACCAGCCACGGTTTTCATCGAGTTGGTTTGCGCGGACGACCCGACGCGTGACACCGACAGACCGGTGTTCACGGCCGGACGGATGCCTTGATAGAACAGTTCGGTTTCAAGGAAGATCTGGCCGTCGGTGATGGAGATCACGTTCGTCGGAATAAAGGCCGACACGTCACCGCCTTGAGTTTCGATGATAGGCAGCGCGGTCAACGAGCCCGAGCCGAAATCAGCGTTCAGCTTCGACGAGCGTTCCAGCAGGCGAGAGTGCAGATAGAACACGTCACCCGGATAAGCTTCGCGGCCCGGCGGGCGGCGCAGAAGCAGCGACATCTGACGGTAGGCAACGGCTTGTTTTGACAAGTCGTCATAGATGATCAAGGCGTGGCGGCCGTTGTCGCGGAAAAATTCCGCCATCGCGGTCGCCGAATAGGGCGCGAGGAACTGCATCGGTGCCGGGTCGGATGCCGTTGCGGCAACCACGATGGTATAGGCGATCGCACCGGTTTCTTCCAGTTTCTTCACCAACTGCGCCACCGTCGAACGCTTCTGACCGATAGCGACATAGATGCAGTAAAGTTTCTTCGACTCGTCGTCGCCAGCAGCCTCGTTATAGGACTTCTGGTTCAGGATGGTGTCGAGCGCCACAGCGGTCTTGCCGGTCTGACGGTCGCCGATGATCAGCTCGCGCTGGCCACGGCCAACCGGGATCATGGCGTCAACGGCTTTCAGGCCGGTTGCCATCGGTTCGTGCACCGATTGGCGCGGGATGATACCGGGGGCCTTGACGTCGGCAATCCGACGCTCGGTCGCCGCAATCGGGCCCTTGCCGTCGATCGGGTTGCCCAGACCGTCCACAACGCGGCCCAGCAAGGCGTTACCCGCAGGTACGTCCACAATGGATTTGGTGCGTTTGACGATATCGCCTTCCTTGATTTCTTGGTCGGACCCGAAGATCACAACGCCCACGTTGTCAACTTCAAGGTTCAGCGCCATCCCGCGGATGCCACCGGGAAATTCCACCATTTCACCGGCTTGGACGTTGTCCAACCCATGCACACGGGCAATCCCGTCACCAACCGAAAGAACACGGCCCACTTCGGCCACTTCAGCGTCTTTGCCGAAGTTCTTGATCTGCTCTTTCAGGATCGCAGAGATCTCAGCAGCCTGAATTCCCATCACCCAACCTCTTTCATTGCATTCTGGAGAGCCGCGAGCTTTGCCTTGATCGAGGTGTCGATCATGGTCGAGCCGAGCTTGACGACAAGACCGCCGATAAGGCTTTCATCGACGGCGGTTTTCAATTTCACATCCTTGCCCACCCGCGCGGACAGCGACGCGGCCAAGGTTTTTGATTGTTCTGACGACAGCACTGTTGCAGAGGTCACCTCGGCCGTCACCTCTCCCTTTTCGTCTGCGATGCGGGCGGCAAGGTTGGTCAGCAACTGGGGCAACACGAAGAGACGGCGCTTGGCGGCCATCAACTGCAGGGTATTAGCCGTCAATTCCGACAAGCCCATCTT
The DNA here is from genome assembly GCA_046294955.1 of Paracoccaceae bacterium. Lineage (GTDB taxonomy): Bacteria > Pseudomonadota > Alphaproteobacteria > Rhodobacterales > Rhodobacteraceae > Pseudotabrizicola. Next base: position 6,300 of record JBKBOF010000064.1, on the reverse strand, counting down.
GGCTGCAATTGCGGCCATGGACCTGGCCTGATCTTCACGGCTGATCACGGGCGATGAAATCAACGTCCCGAAATCGGCGCTGGTGGAAAGTGCGGCAGTCAGCGCGTCGGCATCGGCCTCAAGGGCTTTCAGAGCCATGGTTTCCTTCGCCAGCTCAAACAGAGCGGTGGCGTAGCGCGCGGCAATGCCGGAGGAGATCGAAGCTGGTTCGGACACGTCATCCCTTCCGTTGTCTTGGCCCGTCCCCGCACACAGACAGGTCAGAGGCCGCCAATGGCGCATACACGGATATGCGTCTTGATTTTCGGCGTCTCTAGCAGAGGTCTGCCCACCCCGCAACCGGGTAGGTCGCCAATTCGTGAACGATCCAGTAAGCTTTTACGAAGTGTTAGCGCTGCACCTGCAAAGGTGCGACTCTTTGGCGCTTTTATGGTCTGAACGCGCGATGATTTTGCCGATCTTCGACCTAATCGACGGACGACATGAACCAAAAGGCCCGCTTGCGCGAATCTCTTGCTACCCCGGCATGCCGTCGCGCGGGGTGGGCACGGGTTGGCCGACGCCTTCCAACACACGCAACGGGCGGCGGACGGCGGCGGCAAGACCGCCTCGGGTCGGGGCATAGACCTGCTTGGTTGCTTCGACCATCAGCACCCCGCCGACCAGCCACGGGGCCCGTTTGCCAACCCGTTCCCAGAAGTCGGCCGTGCGCAACCAGAACCTTCCGGTTGACGGCGGAGCAAACAAGGCAGCAACGGCGCGCTCTGGGGTGAAGTCGTGGCGCTTCAACTGCGCCTCAAGCTGCCCGACGCTGTAGGGTCGGCCAAAACCAAACGGTGTGCCGTCGCGCCTCGCCCACAGACCGGACCGGTTCGGCACGATAAACAATGCGCGCCCACCGGGCCCAAGCACGCGATGCGCTTCTTCCAAAACCGCCGTGGGCTGCTCGGATGTCTCCAAACCGTGCATCAGCACCAGCCGGTCCACCAGTCCCGTCGACAATGGCCACGCGGCTTCCTCGCACAGCACGGACACGTTATCCATTCCTGCAGGCCAAGGCATCACACCCTGAGGGCCAGGCATTAGCCCGATGACCCGTCGCGCATGTGGCAAATAGGGGCGCAGCAACGGCACCGCGAAACCAAACCCTGCCACTGTCTGACCGACCGACGGAGGCCAGAATTGCACCACCTGATCACGGATCGCCCGCTGCGCCACCCGCCCCAGTTGCGTCCGGTAATAGAAACTGCGCAGGTCAAGCACATCAAGATGCATTGCGGACGAACCTTCTTTCGGGCCATGTTGATCCGACACCGTCAGACCCTCAGGAATATTATGCCACTTGATCTTGTGACGATCCCTTGTCTGAAAGACAACTATGCGTTTCTGATCCATGATTCCACCTCTGGAGCAACCGCTGTGGTGGATGTGCCCGACGCGGCACCCATTTTGGCGGTCCTGAAAAACCGGGGGTGGACACTGAGCCATATTCTGATCACCCACCACCATGACGATCATGTGGCTGGTGTTGAAGCCCTGCGCACCGCAACCGGCGCAAGCGTCTGGGGCGCAAAGGCGGACAAGCATCGCTTGCCCATGCTGGATCACATGGTGTCAGAGGGCGACAAAATAACTGTCGGCGGCACCTCTGCATACGTGATCGACGTTTCGGGGCATACCCTCGGGCATTTGGCGTTTTATTTTCCGGACGATGGGATCGCCTTCACCGGTGACAGCCTGATGGCCGCCGGGTGCGGCCGATTGTTTGAAGGCAGCGCCGCCACCATGTGGTCGAGCCTGTCTAAATTGGCCGCTTTGCCACCTGCGACGCTGATCTGTTCGGGGCACGAATACACGGCTTCGAACATCCGGTTTGCTTTGACCCTTGAACCTGAAAATCCTGCGCTTATCTTTCGAGCATCGCAGGTCACCGCGGCGCGCGAAGATGGTCGCCCCACTGTGCCCTCAACCTTGTCGGATGAACTTGCCACCAACCCGTTCTTGCGGGCTACTTTGCCCGAAATGAAGATGCGTGTTGCAATGGCAGACGAAGATGACGCCACCGTGTTTGGCGAAATCCGTAGGCGTAAGGACAAGTTCTGACACCGTGCGCCTCCTGCATGATCACTTTTCGCAAGAGTTGATGTGTTTGCGGTCACGGAACGATAATTCTGCTTGAAGTACGGAAAATAAAACCGAACTTTAATCTTATGAGGCAACGGTTGGCGAGGGCACCCTAAGGTGCCCGACCCTGCCCCGAGTAACAGGAGCACACAGCAAGTGCCTTCGTTTTCAACCACGCTCGAGCAAGCCATCCACGGTGCATTGGCCTTGGCCAACGCCCGTCGCCACGAACTTGCAACGCTTGAACATCTCCTTCTGGCGTTGATCGACGAACCAGATGCCGCCCGTGTTATGAAGGCGTGCTCGGTCAATCTTGATGACCTGCGCAAGACGCTGATGGATTTCGTCGATGACGATCTGTCCACTCTGGTCACTGATGTCGAAGGATCCGAAGCTGTTCCTACCGCAGCCTTCCAGCGCGTCATCCAACGCGCGGCGATCCATGTCCAGTCGTCGGGTCGCAACGAAGTGACCGGCGCCAATGTGCTGGTCGCCATTTTTGCCGAACGTGAAAGCAACGCCGCGTATTTCCTGCAAGAACAGGATATGACGCGTTACGATGCAGTGAACTTCATCGCCCATGGCGTCGCAAAGGATCCGTCCTACGGCGAAAGCCGCCCGGTTCAGGGTGCTGAAGAACATCACGAAACGCCCAAGGCCGAAGCTGGTGAGGCGAAAGAATCCGCGCTTTCGAAATATTGCGTTGATCTGAATGTGAAGGCCAAGAAGGGTGACGTGGACCCATTGATCGGCCGCGAAGCGGAAGTGGAACGCTGCATTCAGGTACTGTGCCGCCGGCGCAAGAACAACCCACTTCTGGTGGGCGACCCCGGCGTTGGCAAGACCGCCATCGCCGAAGGTCTGGCATGGAAGATCATCAACAAAGAGGTGCCTGACGTTTTGGGTGGCGCCACCATCTTTTCGCTCGATATGGGGGCGCTTTTGGCCGGCACGCGCTATCGTGGCGATTTTGAAGAGCGCTTGAAGGCTGTTGTGAAAGAGATGGAGGATCACCCCGACGCGATCCTGTTCATCGACGAAATCCATACTGTGATTGGTGCGGGTGCTACGTCGGGCGGGGCGATGGATGCGTCCAACCTTCTGAAGCCGGCCTTGCAAGGCGGAAAACTGCGATGCATGGGATCGACCACCTACAAGGAATTCCGTCAGCACTTTGAAAAGGATCGTGCTCTGTCGCGACGGTTCCAGAAAATTGACGTGAACGAGCCATCTGTTCCCGATGCGATCAAGATCCTGATGGGACTGAAGCCTCATTTCGAGCAGCACCACGATTTGCGTTACACGTCCGACGCCATCAAGTCGGCCGTGGAATTGGCAAGCCGGTATATCAATGATCGCAAACTGCCTGACTCTGCGATCGACGTGATTGACGAGGCAGGTGCTGCACAGCATCTTTTGTCGGACTCTAAGCGCCGCAAAGTCATCGGCACCAAAGAGATCGAGGCGGTTGTTGCGAAAATTGCCCGCATCCCGCCAAAGAACATCTCGAAAGATGACGCCGAAACGCTGCGTGATCTGGAAAAGACGCTCAAACGTGTGGTCTTTGGTCAGGACAAGGCTGTCGGAGCGCTCTGCTCGGCGATCAAACTGGCGCGGGCGGGTCTGCGCGAGCCTGAAAAGCCTATCGGCAATTATCTGTTTGCCGGACCCACAGGCGTCGGCAAGACCGAGGTTGCAAAACAACTGGCGTCAAGCCTCGGGGTAGAGCTTCTGCGCTTCGACATGTCGGAGTACATGGAGAAACACGCGGTCAGCCGACTGATTGGTGCCCCCCCCGGCTATGTCGGCTTTGATCAGGGTGGCATGTTGACCGATGGCATCGATCAGCATCCGCATTGTGTTCTGTTGCTGGACGAAATCGAAAAGGCGCACCCGGATGTTTACAACATTCTGTTGCAGGTGATGGACCACGGAAAACTGACCGACCACAATGGTCGCCAAGTGGATTTCCGCAACGTGATCCTCATCATGACCTCAAACGCCGGAGCGGCGGACATGCAGAAATCGGCCATCGGTTTTGGTCGGGACAAGCGCACGGGCGAAGATACGGCGGCCATCGAGCGCACTTTCACCCCGGAATTCCGCAACCGACTGGACGCGGTCATATCTTTCGCGCCGCTCGGAAAAGATGTGATCCTTCAAGTGGTCGAAAAGTTCGTTCTGCAACTTGAAGCACAGTTGCTTGATCGCAACGTCCACATCGAACTGACCCCAGAGGCCGCAATCTGGCTGGGTGACAAAGGGTATGATGACAAGATGGGGGCGCGGCCGTTGGGCCGGGTGATCCAAGAGCACATCAAGAAGCCTCTTGCCGAAGAGTTGTTGTTTGGCAAGCTTGTCAAGGGCGGTCTGGTGCGTGTTGCCGTTAAGGACGACGGCATCGTCCTATTGATCGACGAGCCACAAAAACCGAGGCTGACCGGATCAAAACCGCCCCTTTTGACAGCCGAATAATTCGGTATACTCCCTAAACTATAAGGGCCCCTGCGCAAGCGGGGGCCTTTTGCTTTGGCGGGGTCGTCACACATCGGAGGACAGCAGCGACCTAGCGCTCGGTCAGTTTCAATTCGATCCGGCGGTTCTGCTGACGCGAGGCCTCGTCATTCCCCATCACCACGGGGCGGTATTCGCCGAAGCCAGTTGCCGCTAACCGGTCAGGGGGGAAACCCAGACTGTCTTGCATGTAGCGCACAACCGATAGCGCGCGGGCCTGACTTAATTCCCAATTGTCGGCAAACGCGCCGGCTCCGGACAGGGGAACGTTGTCCGTGTGACCGTCAACCCGTATGATCCAGTCAATCTCATCCGGGATTTGTGTGCGCACGTCGTTCAGGATCTCGACCACACCGGCAATCTGGGCTTGCCCTTCAGGGGCAAGATCGGCGGCACCAGGTTTGAACAGCACTTCGCTGGAAAACACAAAGCGATCACCGACCACCCGCACACCCTGCCGGCCAGACAACAATACGCTGAGCTGGCCAAAGAATTCGCTGCGGAATTTTTCAAGATCCGCCTTTTCCGCCTCGAGCCGCTTGCGTTCGGCTTCCTCCAATGCGGCCCGGCGCCTTTGTTCCGATGCGACCTGCGCCAACGCGGTATTCAGTTGCGACCCCAACGCCTCCAGTTGGACCTGCGCCGTGGCATCCTTGTCGCGCGCTTCGTTCAGAACGGCTTGCAAGCTGCCCAACTGGCCGCGCAATGCAGCGATCTGTTCGTTCAGAAGCGCAACTCTCTTGGCGGCTTCGATCGTCTTTTCCTGCTCTGTACTGAGAGCACGTTCGGCCTGCGCCAGAGCTGCCGCGCGCTGATCGCCATCCGCCGCGGCCTTCGCGGCATCTGTCTGTGCCGCAGCCAGCATCAGCAACGTTTCCTCGGCACGCTTGCGCTGTTCTTCCAGGGCCAAAGTCATCGCGGCAAGCGCATCGTCAGATGCGGTCAGCCTGCCCCGTAACGCATCAAGTGCCGCCGCATCCACCAGACGTGCAGCCTCTGCGTCGGACAGTTGTGCTTGGGCAGCGGTAAGCGCCACGGCATCTGCTGCCCCTTTTGCGCGCAGATCGGCGATCAGCGCTTCAAGTGCTTCGCGTCGCGCTGCGGCAAGACGCGCCTCTTCGGCCGAAGCATCCACCTCGTCGCGCGCCTTGGCCAAGGCAAGTTGCAAAGCGTCCCGCTCGGAAATGACCGCCGCCCGTGCTGCATCCAACTCTGCCGCAGTGACAGTCAGATCTGCCACCTGCCCCCGTGCGGCATCACGTTCCGCCAGCAGCGTTGCCACCTGAGCCTCAAAAGACGCAACCCGAGCTTCGGCCGACGCCAGTTGCCCCGTCAGCCCTGCGATCAGCGCAGCCTGACGCACACTTTCTGCTTCGGACGCCGCAAGATCTGACCTCAGCCCGCCAACTTCGGCCTGCAATACACCAACGCGCGCGCGCTCCAAACCCAAAGCGTCGGCCAATTGCGCCACCTGATCGGTCAGCGCGTTCAGTTCGCTGTCTTGGGTCGTAATGGTATCTTGCAGAACGGATTGCATGACCGTGAAGATGGTGAGAACGAACATCAGGACCATCACCAAGGTCGTGACCGCATCCACGAACCCGGGCCAGATGATCGAGGCGTCCCGCCGCCGCGACAGACCCATGGCCTATCGCCCCACGC
>JBKBOF010000063.1:0-16120 GCA_046294955.1 Paracoccaceae bacterium | reverse complement strand
GTCCCTTCAACCGGATCATTGCGGCACCACCAGCGCACGGACCTCGGCCGCAGGGGCGGGGGTGGAAATGGTGGCGACGGCCTCGGCCAACGAAATCACGCGGCTGATCAGTGGGGCCACGTCGATGTCCCCCGATGCGATCATGGCGGCCGCGCGCGCATGGGTGAATGGATTGAGAAAGCTGTGCAACATTCGGATTTCCCGGAACAAAAGATCGAATGGTTCGACTTTGACTTTGACGCCTTTGGGCATCACGCCCAGAACGACGATCCGCCCGCCAATGGCAGTCAGTGTGGGGGCAGATTCTATCGTTCCGGCAACACCGGCACATTCGATCACAGCATCCGCACCCGAGGGCCACAGGGCAAGGGCCTGTTCGGGGCTTGCCGCCACTTGCGTTGCCCCCAGTGACAGGGCCAGATCCTGCTTGGCGCGACTGCGGGTCAGCATCATCACCTCGGCCCCCGTGGCCCGTGCCAGTTGTACCGCCATCAGGCCAATCACACCGCCGCCAAGGACCATGCAACGTTCGCCGGGGCGCAGTGCCGCCATATCAACCCCGTGCAAGGTACAGGCCAGTGGTTCGCACAAAGCGCCATGATGCGGGTGCAGATCAGCGGGCAGCGCAATGGCGTTGCGTGCCGGGATCAGTGCAAAAGGGGCAAACCCTCCGTCCTGTCCCACGCCGATGGGCCGGTTGTTCTGGCACAGATTGACCCGCCCCTTGCGGCACTGCGGGCAGGTCATGCAGGCAATGTTCGGATCGCAGGTCACCCGGCCGTCAAGCGCGAGATCGACCCCCGCGCCAACTGCCGTCACGATCCCGCTGAATTCATGGCCAAGAGTGACGGGCGGCGTGCTGGGGAATTCGCCCAGAAACAGGTGACGGTCGGTGCCGCAGATGCCAGATGCCTCGACCCGCACGACCACCTCGCCGGGGCCGGGGACCGGTTCTGCCACGTCCACCAGCCGCAGATCACCCACGCCAAAAAGCCGCACCGCCCGCATCTTCGCGCCTCCTGTTCCGTCATGGCACAGTGGGCGACGGGGTGGGGGGCAGGCAAGGGGTTTTCTGGCTATTCCAGTTCGATCGTGCCGGGAGGCTTGGACGTGCAGTCGTAAAACACCCGATTTACGCCCTGAACCTCGTTTATGATCCGGGTGGCGGTTTCGCCAAGGAATTCATGGGTGAAAGGGTAGTAATCGGCGGTCATGCCGTCCACGGATGTCACCGCCCGCAGGGCAAGCGCATAGTCATAGGTGCGCCCGTCGCCCATCACGCCGACGGTGCGCATCGGCAGGATGGCGGCAAAGGCCTGCCAGATCTCGTCATACAGATCATGTTTGCGGATCTGGTCAATATAGACTGCATCGGCCTTGCGCAGGATGTCGAGCTTTTCCACGGTGATCTCGCCGGGGCAGCGGATGGCAAGGCCGGGGCCGGGAAACGGGTGGCGGCCGATGAAACTGGCGGGCAGGCCAAGTTCGCGGCCCAAGGCGCGCACTTCGTCCTTGAACAATTCGCGCAAGGGTTCGACCAGTTTCAGGCCCATTTTTTCCGGCAGACCGCCGACATTGTGGTGCGATTTGATCGTGACGGACGGGCCGCCGGAAAAGCTGACCGATTCGATCACGTCGGGGTAGAGTGTGCCTTGGGCCAGAAACTTGGCCCCACCGACAGCGGTCGCGTGCTTTTGGAACACGTCGATAAACAGCCGGCCAATGGTTTTTCGCTTCACCTCAGGGTCGGAAACACCTTCCAACGCGCCAAGGAACAGCGCGGATTCGTCGGCATGGATCAGCGGCATGTTGTAATGGTCGCGGAACATGGTGACGACCTGTTCGGCCTCGCCCAGACGCAACAGCCCGTGATCGACGAAAACGCAGGTGAGCTGGTCGCCAATCGCCTCGTGGATCAGCACGGCGGCCACGGACGAATCGACCCCGCCCGATAGACCGCAGATGACTTTCGCATCCCCCACCTGTTCGCGGATCTTGCGGATCGCCTCTTCGCGATAGGCGCCCATGGTCCAATCGCCCTTGAACCCGGCCAGACGCACGAAATTTTCATACAGCTTTGCGCCCTTGGGGGTGTGGTGCACCTCGGGGTGGAACTGAACCGCATAGAAATGGCGCGACGGATCGGCCGTGATGGCAAAGGGCGCATTGGGCGAGGTGCCGTACACCTCGAACCCCGGCGCGATCTTCGACACATGGTCGCCATGCGACATCCAGACCTGTTCGCGTCCCGCGGTGGTGTTGGGCTCGAACCAGCCATCGAGCAAGGCAAGCCCCGTGCCACTTGGCGTGACATAGGCGCGGCCGAATTCCGCCGTGCCATGGCCGCGCTCCACCAGACCGCCAAGGCAATGCATCATCACCTGCTGGCCGTAACAGATGCCCAGGATCGGCACGCCCAAGGTGAACACCGATTTCGGCGGCATTGGTGCACCTTCGGCAAAGACCGAAGACGGGCCGCCCGAGAAAATCACGGCCTTCGGGGCGAAATCGGCAAGGAAGGCGTCGTCCACCTTGTTGAACGGGTGAATCTCGCAATAGACGTTCAGCTCGCGCAGGCGGCGCGCGATCAGTTGCGTTACCTGAGAGCCGAAGTCGATGATCAGTAGGCGGTCATGATGGGTCATGCGCCCGCGTAGCTTTTGCCGGGGCGACACGCAAGGGGGCAGGGCGCGGGCAGGCCACTGCACGGAAAAAATTTGGCGAATCCGATGAAAGTCGCAGCCCTTTGCCGAGTCTGGAAGGTGTCGCTTTTGGGCGTCATGCGGCGCAATTGGGCGTCGATGCGGATGCGGTTGGCGGCATAAGGGAGCAAAGACATGCCTTTGGAGGGTGCAAGATGACTGACATGGCAGGCGGGCGCAGGGCGCGGGGCGGCGGCGGATCGGTGCGCCGCGCAGAGCGGACGGCGGTCAGCCTTGAGTCCGCCCGGTTCATCCAGCGCAACATCCCGAATTTCGAGATCCTGAACGACGAAGCCCTTCAGATCATCGAGTGGAATGCCGATACGGTTCTGGAGGAAATCGGCGTCAATTTTGTGGACAATCCGTCCGCCCTCGCGTTGTGGAAAGCGGCCGGTGCCGATGTGTTGGGCGAACGGGTGCGGATCCCGCGTGGCCTTGCGCGCAAGTTGTGTGCCACCGCCCCGTCCGGCTTTACCCAACATTCGCGCAACCCGGCCCGCAATGTCGAGATCGGCGGGCGCAATCTGGTGCTGGCCCCGGTGTACGGCCCGCCCTTCGTGCGCGATCTGGAAGGCGGCCGCCGCTATGCCACGATCCACGATTTCCAGAATTTCGTGAAGCTCGGCTATATGTCGAAATGGCTGCACCATTCTGGCGGCACGGTGTGCGAGCCGACGGATGTGCCGGTGAACAAGCGCCATCTGGATATGCTGCACGCCCATATGGTGCTGTCGGACAAACCCTATATGGGGTCGGTCACCGAACCATCCCGCGCCGAGGATTCGGTGGAAATGTCGAAGATCCTGTTCGGGGCTGATTTCGTCGATCAGAACACGGTGATGACCAGCCTGATCAACATCAACAGCCCGCTGACCTTTGACAATGTGATGATGGGCGCGCTGGAGGTGTTTGCACGCGCAAACCAGGCTGCGATCATTTCCCCCTTCATCGTCGGCGGCGCAATGGCACCGGTCACTGTGGCGGGCACACTGACACAGGTGTTGGCCGAGGTGCTGGCGGGCGTGGCCTACAGTCAGTTGGTGCGTCCCGGTGCGCCGGTGATTTTCGGCGCTTTCGTGACTTCGATCGACATGAATTCTGGGGCTCCGACCTTTGGCACACCAGAGGCTGCACACATCACCTATGGCGCAGGGCAGCTGGCGCGGCGGATGAACCTGCCCTATCGCTCGGGCGGGTCGTTCTGCGGATCGAAACTGCCCGATGCGCAAGCCGCCTATGAAACCGCCAACAGCCTGAACATGGCGCTTCTGGCTGGCGTCAACTTCATGCTGCATGCTTGCGGATGGTTAGAGGGGGGCCTTGTGTCGTCCTATGAGAAATACGTGATGGATGCCGACCAGTTGGGCACGCTGCACCACCTGGCCCAAGGTGTGATGATGGACACCAACGGTCAGGCAATGGATGCGATCCGTGAGGTAGGACCGGGCGGCCACTATCTTGGTTGCGAACACACGCAGGGCAATTTCAAATCGGCGTTCTGGCGGTCGGATCTGTTTGACTACAAACCGTTCGAGACCTGGGCGGAAGAGGGCGCCCGTGACACGCAAGCTCTGGCCGCAGAGCGGGTGAAAAAGCAGCTGGGTGACTATCAGCAACCGGCACTGGACGACGGCATCCGCGAAGCACTGGACGACTATGTTGCCCGGAAAAAGGCGTCGATGCCCGACGCTTTCATTTGATGGGCGTCTTAGACAATCAAACGGCCCGTCAGGCGATTGACGGGCCGCTTTCGGTCCTGTTACAGCGGATCATGCCCCCCGCATGACCAGTCGGGACTCGGCCAACAGGGCGATCAGCACCTCAATATGGCGCGCTATGGAATAGCCCGCATCGCCGCGCTGACGGTTTTCCTCCAGCTTGCCCTCCTCGGTCAAAAGCCGGGTTACTGCCACCTCGGGCGAGGCTGGCAGGTCGATCAGGCGCTTCAGGTCACGCTCGCGACGGTAGTCAGACACACCGAAGCGTGCCGCATGCATCAAAAGGCGCGGGCGCCGCAGGTTGGACAGAAGGGCGCGAAAGTCTGACATGGGGCAGCTCCTGATTGTTTCCATGTCAGCATAAATCCACTCAACCCTCCGTTGCATTTTATGGGGAAAACCGCGCGGTCCCTTCGAAATCGTTTCACTTTCTTCATAAATGATCCACAGGGTCGCCGAAATTAACCAATGCGTAACCGAATCTCCTTCAGGTTGTATTAACCAAAAATGAGCGTCAGGAAACCGCACGGCGGCACCGGAAACGAAGATGACATCGAACCTGTCCGCCGACTTTGACCTGCCCGATTGGCTCCCAGACTCTGTAAGGCTGTACCTCGACCATACCGAGGACGGGGTGCCGATCCGGGAACTTGCGCGTCGCCAAGGGGCACATGCCTCGACCGTGATGCGCAAGGTCCGCCGCTGCGAAGCCCGCCGCGAGGATCCGCTGGTCGATGAGGCCTTGTCCCTTCTGGGCGACAGGTGTGGTGATCCAGACAAAAAGGAAGTTCCTGCCATGACTGCGCCTCTGCGTCCCCAATCGCTGAAACTGGATGAAGCCACCCTGTGCCGTGAAGGCCGCCGCATTCTGCGCAGGCTTGCAGAACCTGGTGCCGTGCTGGCCATCGCACCGGATCTGGAAAAGGCGGTTGTGCTGCGCGAATTCCCAGATGGGCAGCAGGCCCGCACCGGCGTTGTGGACCGCGCAGTGGCACAGGCCTTTGCCTTGAAAGACTGGATCAGTTGTCGCAAAAAGGGCCGCGTGACGTCTTACGAGATCACCTCGGCGGGTCGCGCCGCGCTGAAGCGGATGATTGACGAAGCGGACGCGGCCCGGCATGCGCATCACGCTGGTCTGGCCGAAGCGGCGATGCCCTTTGCCGATCAGCACCGTGTCTGGGATGAGCGCCAGATCGAAGATGCCGGCACCTCTCGGCGCATCCGTTACAATCTTGCCGAAAGTCCGATTGCCGTTCTGGGTCGGCGGCGCGACAAGGACGGCAAACCCTTTTTGGAAAACGACTTGATCCGGGCTGCCGAACAGCTGCGCGAGGACTTTGAACTGGCCCAGATGGGACCGCGCGTGGCGCAAAACTGGGAACGGTTCCTGACCGCCGGCGATCGTGGTGCCTTTCGCCCGGACGCGGGCCACGGCGAAGGGCCGGGCCGGGCGCGTGATCGTGTTGCCGCGGCGTTGCGCGACCTTGGCCCCGGACTCGGTGACGTGGCGCTGCGGGTCTGCTGCTTTCTGGAAGGCATCGAGACGGCGGAAAAACGTATGGGCTGGGCGGCGCGATCCGGCAAGGTGGTGCTGCGCATCGCGTTGCAACGCTTGCGTCGGCACTATGAAGACAGTTTGGGGGATCGCCGGAATTTCATCGGCTGACAGGCCGACTGGCGCAATGGATGGCAGGCGCCTTGCAGGGCCATCCTGATCAGGACTGGATCGCGCAGCCTATCGGCAGCACCTGCACGCCTGTTATGCAGCCAGCGCAAGCCGTTGCGTCAGTCGGGCCGGTTGTGCCCCGCAGCAGATCGGGCTAAACCAGAGCTGTGAAATGAAGTGGGGAGGATCCCGTGCGCGATCTGTCACTGCCCGACCAGCGGCATCCTGAAAAGGCACACCGCCCCGATAACGTACAGCCGAAGAAACCGGATTGGATCCGTGTGAAGGCTCCGACCTCCGAGGGTTACAAGAAAACCCGCGATATCCTGAAGGATAAGAAGCTGGTCACGGTCTGCGAAGAGGCGGGCTGTCCCAATGTTGGCGAATGCTGGAGTCAGGGTCACGCGACCATGATGATCATGGGCGAAATCTGCACGCGCGGGTGCACCTTTTGCAACGTGGCAACCGGCAAACCGCAAACGCTCGATGCGTTTGAACCGGGTCGGGTTGCCCATGCGGTGGCTGAGCTTGGATTGCGACATGTCGTCATCACGTCCGTGGACCGGGACGATCTGGAGGATGGCGGGGCAGAGCACTTTGCCCAGACCATCCGCGCGGTCCGCCATCGTGCCCCTGGTACCACGATCGAGATCCTGACCCCAGATTTCCTGAAATGCGCCCCGGATGCGCTGGAAAAGGTGGTCGAAGCGCGGCCTGATGTATTCAACCACAATCTGGAAACGGTACCAGGCCTTTATCTCGAAGTTCGCCCCGGTGCACGGTATTTCCATTCACTGCGCCTGCTGCAACGGGTTAAGGAACTGGATCCTGCGATGTTCACCAAGTCCGGGATCATGGTAGGTCTCGGTGAAGATCGTGCCGGCGTGTTGCAAGTGATGGATGACATGCGCAGTGCTGACATCGATTTCCTGACCATCGGACAGTATCTGCAACCGACGCCGAAGCACCACCGTGTGGATCGTTTTGTAACCCCAGATGACTTCAAGGCCTATGAGACTGCTGCTTTTGGCAAAGGGTTCCTGATGGTCTCAGCCACGCCGCTGACGCGGTCATCCTATCATGCAGGGGACGATTTCGCCCGCTTGCGCGCGGCGCGGATGGGAAAATTCGGACGTAGCTGAGGCGCATGTTGCGCAGGGGCTCCGCCCCTCGGCTGCGCCTCACCCCGGGATATTTTTGCCAAGATAAAAGCGGTTCATCTGTTCTGTAAATATCCTCGCCGGAGGCCCGCTGAGGAGACGCGCGCTGCGCGCGACGAGGGAAAAAGTGCGCGCCGCAGGCGCACCATTTGATCAGCGTCGGCCGTAAAGGTCCGCAGCGCGGCGCTCGAAGGCGCGAACAACGCGTTGCATTGCGTCGTTGAATACGACGCCGATGATGCTTTGCAAGATAGCATTGCGAAATTCGAAATCGACGAAGAAATCGACCTCGCAGCCGCCTGGTGCATCCCGAAAGATCCAGGTCGAGCGCATGTGCTTGAACGGACCATCAAGATACTCGGTGTCAATTTGGTGCCGGTCAGGCCACAGCACCACACGGCTGCCAAAGCGTTCACGGAACACCTTGAAGCTGATCACAAGATCAGCCTCCATCACCTCGGACCCGTCCGGGCGGGGCGAACGCGACCGGATGCGCGCTGCCGAATTCCACGGCAGGAACTTTGGATAGGATGCCACATCGGCCACAAGATCGTACATTTCTTGCGCGCTGTAGGGCAGGACCCGTATTTCTGAATGTTTGGGCATCAGCAGTTCCGTGACTCGGTTCGAGCAATTGATTAGAAAGCGGATGGAAATCAAGAGGACGCCATGCCGCAACGACATTATGTCATAGATCAGATGATCAGCGCGAAATCCATTGCCGCGCGGGTGGAAGCTTTGGCGCGCGAGATCACCACGCATTTTGCGTGCACCGACAAGCTGATCGTGGTTGGGCTTTTGCGGGGTTCCTTTGTTTTTATTGCTGATCTCGTGCGCGAGATCGACCTTCCCGTGGAAGTGGATTTTCTCGAGGCGTCCAGCTACGGCGATTCCCTGCACTCGTCGCGGGAGGTGCGTATCCTGAAGGACCTTCGGGGAGAAATTGCGGGTCGCGATGTGCTTTTGGTTGAAGATATCGTGGATACCGGTTTCACGCTGAGCCATGTCATCCATTTGTTGAAAGCCCGCGATCCTGCGCAGTTGAAGGTCTGTGCCTTGCTCGACAAGCCGTCGCGGCGTGAGGTTCCGGTCAAGGCCGACTGGATCGGGTTCGACATTCCTGACGAATTCGTGGTCGGCTATGGCATCGATTTTGCGCAGCGCAACCGCAATTTGCCCTACATCGGCAAGGTCCGCTTTACCGATGATGCGCCATGAACCCGATCTGGTTTTTACGCATGGCACGTTGGGTGCGACGCCCGCCGTCGATGGCGCGGGTAAAGCTGGTGGTCGGGGTTGTGCTGGCGTGTCTGGCCATCGTCGGGATCGAGTATGTTTGGGGCTGGCCCGACGCGCTGACGCCGCAACGGATCAGACCGTGACTGACGCTGGCGAAAAGGTTATCCGGCGTCGCCCGGAAATGCGCTATTCTTGCGCCTGGCGATGGTCTGTCGCCGGTTGAGGGGGTTTCATGCGCCGGGTTGTCCTGTTCAGTGTTGCTGTTGTCCTTGTCGGTGGTGCGGCATTCTGGTTGGCAACAATGCCGCATCGTATGCCGGCCAAGGCGTTTGTCGGTCTTAGCGCAGATCCGGCGCGCGGTGGGGCCGTGTTCCTGGCATCGGGCTGCGGCTCCTGCCACATGGCGCCGGGCGCCGAGGGGGAGGCGCAGCTTGTGCTGGCAGGCGGGCAGGAGTTTCCGTCCGATTTTGGCACGTTTGTTGCGCCAAACATCAGCACGGATCCGACCCATGGCATTGGTGGCTGGACACTGGAAGATTTGGCCAATGCCTTGCAGGAAGGCGTATCGCCCGACGGACGGCACTATTACCCCGCCTTGCCCTATTGGTCCTATGCGCGGATGGAGGTGCAGGATGTGGCCGACCTTCATGCCTATCTTCAGACGCTGCCCGCAAGTGCGATGCCCAACCAACCTCACAAGATCAACTTTCCCTTCAACATCCGCCGTTTGGTCGGAGGATGGAAATTGCTCAATCGGGATGCCAGCTTTGTCGTGCAGGGCGATCTGACCGCATCAGAGTCGCGCGGCCGCTACATCGCCGAGGCCATGGCCCATTGTGGCGAATGTCATACCCCGCGCACAGCCCTTGGAGGGCTGGATACCAGCCGATGGCTTGCCGGTGCGCCGAACCCATCCGGGCGCGGCACAATTCCGAACATCACGCCTGCCAAACTTACCTGGAGTGAGGCCGAAATCGTCGATTACCTGACGACGGGTTTCACGCCCGACTACGACTCTGTCGGGGGGCATATGGCGCATGTCGTGGCGAATATGGCGAAACTGCCGGAGAGCGACCGGATGGCGGTTGCGGCCTATCTGAAAAAAGTGCCCGCCAAGGAATAGCTGTTCGCCTGATATGTCAAACCGGATCGGACTAGGCGCGCAGGGCGTGCTCCAGCAGGGTCAACGCGTGGTTGACGGTGGCTTGCCGCACTTGCGCCCTGCCCATGGCACCAAACTCCACGGTTTCGACCCGTACGCCTGCGGGCGTGGCAAGGCCAAAGCACACGCGGCCTTCGGGTTTGACACCGGACCCACCCGGTCCGGCGATGCCCGTCACCGAAACGGCCAGCGTGGCGTCAGACCGGGCGAGCGCACCCGTCGCCATTTCTGCCGCGACCTCCTCGCTGACCGCGCCAACACGGGCGAGGGTGTCAGGTGACACGCCCAGCATCGCCACTTTGGCCGCGTTGGAATAGGTGATGAAACCGCGATCAAATACATCCGACGATCCCGCAATATCGGTCAGGGCGGCACCAATCATGCCACCGGTGCAGCTTTCGGCGCTGGCGATCTTTGCCCCCCTGGCACGGGCCAGCGTCAGAACCTGTTCCGCCGTCGTCATCGCATCAACACCCCATGCGCAGCCCCGGCGGCAATGATCGTGACGATGCCGGCGAACAATCCGGCCCAGAGATCATCCAGCATGACACCCGCCGGGTCGTGGCGGCGATCCGCACGACCGATGACCCAGGGTTTCCAGATGTCGAACAGCCGGAAAAACACAAAGGCCGCAACCCAGCCCGGATAGGCCACCAGCCACCAATCCCCCATCCCCCGCCACCAGAACGCAGCGGCAGGAAACAACAGCGCGATCCATTGACCGGCAACTTCGTCGATGACGATTTCTGACGGATCGTCTCCGGGTCTGTCGCGCAGGGCCTGATCACAGGCCCAGAAGCCGAGGATGGTTACAGCTACGGTGGCGACAACCAAGGCGGGAAATCCCAGCAGGTGATCGATGGCAATGCCCAAGGCCACCGCCACCGCAGACCCCCACGTGCCCGGCGCAGGGCGCAACAGGCCGACATAGCCAAAGGTCGTGATGGCGCGGATCATGCGCGCACCAATGCACAGGTTGCAAGCGCGGCAATGCCCTCTTCCCGGCCCGCGAACCCCAACCGTTCGGATGTGGTGGCCTTGACGCTGATCCTGTCCATGTCGATTCCCATGATTTCGGCGAGAGTTGCCCGCATCACCGCCTGATGCGGCCCGATCTTGGGCCGTTCGCAGACCAGAGTCACATCACAATTGGCAAGCTGGAAACCACGCGCCGCAACCCGTGCCATGGCGTGCCGCAAGAAGATGTGGCTTTCGGCCCCCTTCCACTGCGGATCACTGGGCGGAAAATGCACCCCGATGTCGCCTTCGGCCAAGGCGCCATAGATAGCGTCGGTCAGCGCATGCATGCCGACATCGGCGTCGGAATGACCCAATAAGGCGCGGTCATGCGGGATTTTCACGCCGCACAGCCAGACGCCGTTACCTTCGGCAAAGGCGTGTACGTCAAAGCCATTGCCGAGTCGGATATCCATGTTGCGTCCTTTCACGATGCCTGCCGCACGGGCGAAATCAGGCGCATAGGTCAGTTTCAGATTGTCTTCGGACCCCGGCACGATGGCTACGGCGTGACCGGCCCAGCGGGCAACCTCGACATCGTCGGCCGAGCCCCCAGGATGGGCGCGGTGGGCGGCCAGAATGGCGTCAAACCAGAACCCCTGCGGCGTTTGTGCACGCCACAGGCCATCGCGCGGTGCGGTCCCTTCGACCATTGGCCCGCCGCGCCACAGCGCATCGGTTACCGGCAGGGCAGGGGCCGCGCCCGGATGGGTCTCGAGACAGCGCAGCACCCCGGCAATCAACGCGGGTTCCACCAGAGGCCGCGCCCCATCGTGGATCAAAACACGCGTGACACCGCTGCCATCCAGCCAGTTCAGTGCGTTGCGGACCGAGTCGGCGCGTGTGCTGCCCCCCTTGACCATGGGCAGGCCAAAAACCTGAGCCCGATCGTGATCGTCGGGATGGATCACCAGAACCACGCGGTCCACCTGACCGGCAAAGGCGCGGATGGTATGGGCAAGCACGGGTTCGCCCGCCAGATCCTGCCATTGCTTGGGCACCTCGCCGCCGGCACGGGTGCCCCGGCCTGCGGCAAGGATGATGGCGGCTGTGGACATGGGCACCTCTTTTCCCCTTTGCTTAAATCAGGGAAAAGACTTGCGCAACGTGTGCAGAATCTGAACACAATCGCTTAAAATTTATGCAATGCATGTTTTTCAACCATTTTCATGGTTATCCGCCTTTGGTATCCGGGCAATCCGGGGTTAGCTGCACCGGGTGCGCATAAGGATTGGGCATTTGGCCATTTCGCTCGACACACTTGTTATCGCCCCCCCGGTCTTGCTTGCGCCGCTGGCAGGGATCACCGACCTGCCGTTCCGCCGCATGGTGGCGCGTTTTGGTGCCGGATTGGTCGTGTCCGAGATGATCGCCAGCCAAGAGGTCGTGCAAGCCAAGCCCTTGGCCCGCGCCAAGGCCGAACTCGGGTTTGGCGAAGCGGCGACATCGGTGCAGTTGGCGGGACGCGATCCTTATTGGATGGCCGAGGCCGCGCGCTATGCCGAATCGCAGGGTGCGCAGGTGATTGACATCAATATGGGCTGTCCTGCCAAACGGGTAACGGCGGCGGGCGGTAGCGGGGCTTGCGGTTCTGCCCTGATGCGCGAGCCAGATCTTGCCGTCGCCTTGATCGAGGCGGTGGTGCGGGCAGTCAAACTGCCGGTCACGCTGAAAACCCGGTTGGGCTGGGATCATGACTGCCTGAACGCGCCAGATATTGCCGCGCGGGCCGAGGCAGCGGGCATCCGGATGATCACCATCCACGGTCGCACGCGCAATCAGTTCTACAAAGGACGCGCCGATTGGGCTGCGATCCGGGCGGTCCGTCAGGCGGTGACGATCCCGGTGATCGCCAATGGCGACATCACGGACCCCGAGTCGGCAGCCAGTGCCTTGCATCTGTCCGGCGCGGATGGGGTGATGGTCGGGCGCGGGGCACAGGGCGCGCCCTGGCGTCTGGCGCAAATCGCTCATGCAATCTACGGCGCGCCTGCACCGCAGGTGCCGCAGGGGGACGCACGCGCCGACGTGATTATCGAGCATTATGAAGCGCAACTGTCGTTTTATGGCCGCGCCTTGGGCATCAAGACGGCGCGCAAGCATCTGTCGTGGTATCTGGAGGACGCGGGCACCTTGATCCATCGTTCGGCAATTGTAACAAGCGACGACCCGGCGCAGGTGATCCGCCTGATCCGGGCCAGTTTTGCCGACACTGGCCAGATACAGATGAACGGGGCCGCAGCATGACGCCGTATCGCACGCCCTACCCGGTGCCAGGGGTGATCTGGGCCAGCTTGCCTGTGCCGGCCTTGCTGATTGGCCCCGATGGCCGCATCACCGAGGTCAACCCGGCGGGGGAGACGTTTCTGAATGCGTCTTCGCGCAATTTGATGGGCCAACCCGTGCTGGACCGGCTGTCGATAGATGCCCCGATGGAAGAAGCGTTTTTGCGGGCCCGCGCCAATCAGTCGCCGATCTTCATCAACGATGTCGATGTGACCAACGGCGAACGCGCGCCGGTGCAATGCAATGTGCAGGTGGCGCCCATGCACGACAATGCCGATTTCGTCATGCTGCTGATCCTGCCCCGCGATATCGCTGACCGGTTGGGGCGATCCATGAGCGTGAAGTCAGCGGCGAAGTCGGCCATCGGCATGGCCGAAATGCTGGCGCATGAGATCAAGAACCCGCTTGCTGGAATTTCCGGCGCGGCACAGCTCATTTCGATGAACGCGGGCGCCGAAGACCGAGAGTTGACCGATCTGATCGTCGAGGAAACCCGGCGCATCGTCAAACTTCTGGAGCAGGTGGAACAATTCGGCAATCTGCGACCGCCCGAGCGGCGCGCGGTCAACCTGCATGACGCGCTGGACCGTGCCCGCAAATCCGCCATCGTTGGCTTTGCCTCGCATATGCAGATCGTCGAGGATTATGACCCGTCGCTGCCCGCGACGCTGGCCGATGCAGATCAACTGATGCAGGTGTTTCTGAACCTGATCAAGAACGCGGCCGAAGCGTCCAAGGGCAAACCCGGCACCATCCGGCTGCGCACGTTCTATGACCTGTCGTTGCGCCTGCGGCGGAAATCGGGTGGTCCTTCTGTTCTGCCCCTGACGGTCGAAATCATTGACGACGGCCCCGGCATCCCGCCCGAGATTGCTGCCGACATTTTTGAGCCCTTTGTATCTGGGCGTGAAAACGGCACCGGGCTGGGCCTTGCCTTGGTGTCGAAGATCATCTCTGACCATGACGGTTGGGTTCAGGTGGACAGCGTGCCCGGCCGCACCGCGTTCCGCGTCTCGCTGCCTGTGGCCCCGAAGAAGATGGAGATTGACTAATGGACGGCACTGTTCTGGTGGCTGACGACGACCGCACGATCCGCACTGTGCTCACCCAGGCGCTGACGCGTGCAGGGTGCAAGGTTCACGCGACCTCCAGCCTGATGACGCTGATGCGCTGGGTCGAAGAGGGCAAGGGCGATCTGGTGATCTCCGATGTCATCATGCCTGATGGCAACGGTCTGGATGCTCTGCCCCGGATCGGCAAGATGCGCCCCGGCCTGCCGGTGATCGTGATTTCGGCGCAAAACACCATCATGACCGCGATTCAGGCCGCCGAGGCCGAAGCATATGATTATCTGCCCAAACCGTTCGATCTGCCCGATCTGATGAAACGCTCGGCCCGCGCCCTGGAGCAGAAACGCCGCGCGCCCAAGATCCCGGTACAAGTGCTGCGTGATCCGGGCGATGATCTGCCCCTTGTGGGCCGGACACCGGCGATGCAGGCGCTTTACCGGTTGGTGGCTCGAGTGATGAACACCGATCTGGCCGTGCTGATCACCGGCGAATCCGGCACTGGGAAAAGCCTGATTGCACGCGCCGTCCATGATTTCTCCGACCGGCGCACGATGCCCTTTGTTGTGGCCCAGTCGGCCGATCTGCAAGGCATGGAGGGACCATCGGCTTTGCTTGCGCGGGCCAAGGGCGGCAGTCTGGTGTTTGACGAAGTGGCCGACTACGACGACGACACCCAAGGCCGGATCGTGCGGATGCTGGATCTGATGGGGGATGGTGCGCCCAGGATCATGGCAACCAGTCAACTCGATTTGTCGGCGCGGATGGAAGCAGGCAGCTTCCGGCAAGATCTGTTCTATCGCTTGTCGGGGGTCACTTTGCATGTTCCGTCATTGCGCGAACGGGTCGATGACATCCCGCTGTTGGCCGATCATTTCCTGACCCGCAGCGAGCGCGACTTTGGCGCGGTCCGCCGATTATCGAGTGACGCGCGCGATCTGGTGCGGGGCTATTCATGGCCGGGCAATGTGCGGCAGCTTGAAAACACTCTGCGCCGGTTGATGGTCACCTCGTCCGAGGCTGAAATCTCACGCTCCGAAATCGAATCGGTTTTGGGAAACCAGCCAATCATGGAGCCATTGAAGGGCGGGGGCGAAAATGAAAAGCTGTCGGCATCGGTTGCGCGGCATTTGAAGCGCTATTTCGATCTGCACGGCGGTCAATTGCCACCCGCCGGGGTTTACCAAAGGATTTTGCGTGAAGTTGAACTGCCGCTTATAGAAATTGCCTTGGATGCCACAGCGGGAAATCAGGCAAAATGTGCCGATCTGCTGGGCATCAACCGCAATACCTTGCGCAAGAAGATCACCGACCTCGATATCCGCGTGACACGGAGGCGCAAACTGATGTAAAACCGCAACATGAAGCGTGTCCCTGCCGCCCCGTGGCGAATTGGGCACAACATGTGGCGGAATGGGCGTGATTGACGCGCCCGCATCGGGGGTAGGCAACGCGTGCAGCGGGCTATGGGATCAGCAGCCTGGGAACGGCTGTCGCGGCTGCGCAGACAACGCCGGGTGCAGACCGCAACCACATTCGGGTTGGTGTTTCTTGGCCCGGTTCTGGCGGTTGCGACGTTTCTGGCACTGGGGCCGTTCAGTCAAGGATCCAACAGCCCGGCCCTGCGGCTGATCCTGCTGGCGGATGTTGTCTATACGCTTGTTGTCGCGACCCTCGTTCTGGCACGCGTTGCACGGCTTGTGGCCGACCGTCGCAGCCAGTCGGCAGGGTCGCGTCTGCATTTGCGCCTGTCGGGGGTGTTTGCGCTGGTTGCTCTGGTGCCCACGGTTCTGGTGGCCGTTTTCGCGGTGCTGACGGTCAATATCGGGCTTGAGGGATGGTTTTCCGATCGGGTCCGGTCGGTGGTGGGCACATCGTTGTCTGCCGCCCAAGCCTATGAGCGGCAAAGTCGGGACGATCTTCTGGAAGACGCGGTCGCGCTTGCAGCCTATCTGAACGTGGCCAAGCAATCGACGTTTTTTCTGAGAGATGATGGGTTGCGTCCGTTGTTGTCGCAAGGGCAGGCCGCCGTCCAGCGTGGCTTGAAAGAGGCATTTCTGGTGGACGGCAGCGGCACGCTGCTGACGCGGGGTCGGCGGTCGT
>JBKBOF010000062.1:0-16149 GCA_046294955.1 Paracoccaceae bacterium | reverse complement strand
TGGTCGTCGCTGCCCCCCTTGCCTGCATTTTCGTCGCTCAGATGCACTTCGACGCGGGTGATCTGGTCGGCAAAGCGCGACAGGCCGTCGCGGATCTCGGCCTCGACCTGTGCGGTCAACGCCTCGCGGCCTTCGATGTTGTCATCGGTGTTCACCTGGATTTGCATGATGCCTCCTGTCTGGATGGTTCTAAAGGGCTGCCAGTGCCGCCAAAACATCGACGGGCCGCATGGGCAAATGTCGCAAGCGCGCGCCGGTCGCCGCAAAAATCGCGTTCCCAATGGCCGGCGCGATGACGGTCGTTGCAGGCTCGCCCAGACCACAGGGCACCTGTCCGTTGTCGATGAAGGCGATCTCCATCGCAGGCACGTCGCCCATGCGCAGCGGCGTGTAGGTGTTCAGATTGGTCTCGGCGATCTCGCCGGATACGAAATGCGCCCCTTCGTACAGGGCGAGTGACAGGCCCCACAAGGCGGCCCCCTCGACCTGCGCCGTCGAACTGCCGGGATCGACGACGGTGCCAGCATCCGACACGATGGTCAGTTTTGCCACCCAGACCACACCGGTTGTGCGGTCCACCTGCACTTCGGCAAGGCAGGCAGTCCAGGTCGGCATCTCGCGTTCCTGTCCAAAGGTGGTGGCGATGCCCAGACCGTGTCCGTCGGGCATCGCGCGCCCCCAACCGCCCAGTTCCGCCGCACGTTTCAGCACCGCCGCCTGCCGCAATGCGCCGCCGATGGAATCTGGCGCGGTGCCAGAATTGCGACCTGCTCCGTCAAGAAGGGCGAGCCGGAAAGCCACCGGGTCGGCCCCTCGCAGGTGCGCCGCCTCATCCATGAACGACTCCACCGCCCAGTTGGTCCAGCCCGGCCCGACCGAGCGCAACCAACCCGGCCGGAAGGCCCGGTTTGCCAGATCGTTCGACAAGGCGCGCACCCGGTGCGCGCCAACGGTGTACCAGTGATCTGCCCCCGAAATGGCAAAGCCGTCGAACGGAACGCCGTTCAGCCCATCGGCCATGAAGGACGGCAACATCACCCCGGTGGGCCAACCCGCAGCTGCGGCATGGTCCATCGCAGTGACCTTCCCCTCATCATCAAAGGCCATGCGAAGGGTCTGCACGGACGGAGAGCGGAAGCTGTCGAACCGCATGTCATCAGCCCGCGTCAGCACCATCTTGACCGGACCGCCGATCGCCTTGGCTGTCAGCGCTGCGGGGACTGCATAATCGCCATTCAGCCGCCGCCCGAACCCGCCGCCAAGGCGGTAGGTGCGCATCACGATGCTGTCTTCAGGGCGGTCGAGCGCCACGGCCAGTGTCGGCAGGATCAGCGACTGCCACTGGTTGCCGGTATGGATTTCAAAGATACCGTCCCGCTCGAAGGCCAGCGCGTTCACGGGTTCAAGCGCGAAATGCATGGCGCTGGCGGTTGTGTAGGTGCGGGTAAATTCGCTGGCAGCATTGGCAAAGGCATCGCCCAGTCCTTCGTCATCCACCACGTTGGATCCTGCGGCGGGGTCGGCGATCAGCTCCGCGCCCCGGTCCAGAATGTCCTGTTCCGAGGTCGTAGCGGTCTCACCGGCGGTCCATTCGACGCGCAGCAGGTCGGTTGCGCGCTCGACGGCGGTAAAGGTTTCGGCGATCACCATGACCCAGCCCGGCACAGTGTCTGACGGATCCTCCAGAGCAATCGCCCGGAGATACCCCGGAACGGTTTGCGCCTCGCTGTCGTCGATCGACACCACCACGCTGCCGTTGCGGGTGGGGGGCAGCTTCGGTCGGGCAAAAACCAT
This sequence comes from Paracoccaceae bacterium, assembly GCA_046294955.1. Taxonomy (GTDB): domain Bacteria; phylum Pseudomonadota; class Alphaproteobacteria; order Rhodobacterales; family Rhodobacteraceae; genus Pseudotabrizicola. Next base: position 14,355 of record JBKBOF010000062.1, on the reverse strand, counting down.
GCCGGGGGCCACGGCGTCGATGCCATAAAGGCTGCTGCCGTCGGTTTTTTCCGGGATGTCCAGTGCCGCAACCGGTTGCCCGATCAGGCGGCGCTCGGCCACCGGTTTGATCGGCATCGCCTTCAGTTCCTCGGGCGTGAAGCTGCGGGTCAGCTCCCCGCGCACGATGATCTGCGCAAATGATATCGACGCGCCACCTGCTGTGACCTGACCCGACGCGGCCACGGCGTCCTGTGGGTCAGCCCCGAGAAGTGCCGCACCGGCATTGATCAGCGCGATGCGTCCCGCCGCTCCGGCCTGCGACATTGGCGCATAGCTTTGCCAGATCGACCAACTGCCGCCCGTGATCATCAGGCCCCATTTCGGGTCACTGTCCACATGGCGGATGCGGACCATGTCCCAATTCGCGTGCAGCTCTTCGGCGACGATCCGGGCAATGCCGGTACCGACATGCTGACCCATCTCGGCCCGGATGATGTTGACGGTGATGATGCCGCCCTCGTCGATGTCATACCAGATCGTCGGCTCGAACAGCCCCGATGGCCCGGCACCCTGTGCGAGACCGGCGCGGGTAAAGCCGAACGCAACCCCGCTGCCTGCCGCCGTGATCAGAAAACCGCGGCGCGTCAGACGCGGGGACCGGCGCAGGGGATTACCCATTGTTTGCCCTTTCGGCCATGGTCGCTGCCGCCGTCTTGATCGCGGCGCGGATGCGGATGTAGGTCATGCAGCGGCACAGGTTTCCGGCCATGACAGCGGTGATGTCGGCATCGGTGGGGTTGGGGTAATCCTGCAGCAGGGTCGCAGCCTTCATGATCTGCCCGGACTGACAATAGCCACATTGCGGCACCTGATGTGCGATCCACGCCAGTTGCAGCGGGTGCTGGCCGGTCGGATCCAACCCCTCGATCGTGGTGACGTCGCCACCCGCCACATCGCCGACTCGCGTGATGCAGGACCGCGTAGCGCGTCCGGCGACGTGCACCGTGCAAGCGCCGCACAGCCCGATGCCGCAGCCGAATTTGGTGCCGGTCAGGCCCAACTCGTCGCGGATCACCCACATCAGGGGGGTATCGGCAGTCGCGCTCACCGTGACTTTTTGTCCATTGAGGCGGAATGTGGTCATTGGCCTTCGCCTTTCAAATGACGTGTCATTGTCCTGTCGCCCGTTCGCCGCGCAACTCTGCGATGCGCGCTTCAAGTCCCGTCCACGGTGGGCGGTCGGTACGGGTCTGGCGCAGATAAGTGGACAGCCGCGCGATATCCCCGTCGGGCAGGCGACCCGCAAACCCCGGCATGATCAAAGCCGGATCGCCCGCCCGAAGGCTTACCCCATGCAGAACAACGCGCAGGAAATTGGTCGGGTCATCCATCCATAGAGCAGAGTTCAATCCCAGCTCGGGGCGCGCTGTCAGTGGCACGTCACCCGTGTTGCTGTGGCATCCGCTACAGGCGGCATTGTAGAGGCGCGCATCTGCTGCGTGCTGCTGGTCCAGACCAATGGCCGAAACCGCCAGCGCCTTTCCAAGCGCCACGCTGTCGCCCGTGACACCCGACGTGCCCGCGACGTCGGCGAAATAGACGGAGAGTGCCCGGATGTCGGCATCCGGCAGGGCGATCAGCCCTTCGTGAATGACCGGGCCCATCGACCCCAGCGCCACCCCATGCGTCGCGTTGGCCCCATCGCGAAGATAGGTATAAAGTGCTGCCTCGTCCCACGCGGCAGGCGCCATGTTCGCGCGGGTCAACGCCGGGGCGACCCAGTCGTCCACCACCGCGCCGGCATAGGCCTGCGTATCGATTTCAGCCCCCAGCGCGTTGCGCGGCGTATGGCAGGCCCCGCAATGGGCAAGCCCTTCGGCCAGATAGGCCCCCCGGTTCCAGTCATCCGACTGCGCCGGGTTCGGGACATATCGACCCTCGTCGAAGAACAGAAGTTTCCACCCCGCCTGAAGCATCCGGATATTGAGCGGGAACGGCACCGTGTTTGCAAACGACGCTTCCGGCTGCGGCGGCACCGTCATCAGATAGGCATAAAGCACATCGATGTCGGCGTCGGACGTGAGGGTGAAATGGTCATAGGGAAAAGCAGGAAACAAATGGCTGCCATCGCGCGCCACCCCTTCGTGCATCGCGCGACGAAAGGCGGGCAATGACCAGCGGCCGATGCCCGTTTCGGGGTCAGGCGTGATATTGGTCGAATGAATGACGCCAAAGCCTGTTGCCACCGGATATCCGCCTGCGTAGGCAGCCCCGCCATCTGCCGTGTGGCAGGTGGCGCAGTATCCTGCCCGGGCCACGCGTTCGCCTGCCGAGATCACCTCGGGCGCAGATGGATCCGTGATAGCCGCCGAAACTTCTGCAATCGGGCTGCGCCATGCGAAAATCACAAAGCCAAGCGCCAGAGCGACTGCTGCGACAGCGGTTCCAAGAAGTATGCGTTTAATCATGTGCGTTTTTGCTCGCAGGAGGGCGTTTGAGGCATGGGCTCCACCGTTCTAAATGATTTGACCGCGTTCCAGAACGGCGCGGCGCACAGCAGGCCCGCGTGCGCTGACCAAGCCAGGCTGACGACTGCACCGACCGAAAAAGAATGGGCGCCGAAAACCCAAAGACTACACTTGGGTGCATGATCCATAGGGAATCGGGCAGATGGGTGTTCAGTGTTTGCATGCACTGGTCAACGCGCGAAGCTTGGGTTACGTTCCCCTACCAGTTGTGCGCGCGCTTTCCGTCGCGGTTGCCGGAGTCTGATCCGAACCGCCTTTGGTAGCTCCGGCACCACAGGCGTCAGCGCAATTCCAAGCATTCGCATGCCGATGGATATCGGTTGGCTACTTTTCTGCTTTTGGCACAACCGTCATTGACCCATCGGTTTCCAGCACGACAGAGCGGATTTCGGAAACATCCGACTTGCCACTTGCACGCAGCACCGCGCCGATCTCATCCTGGGTCACGCGCTGTTTGCGCATGGCGGCACCAACATACCGGCCATCATGAACCAGCAGCGTTGGCTCCGACTTGATGAAGGTCTCGAACCTGGTGGACCGCACCGAAAGCCAGGTGATGATGTACTGAAACACGATCAGCAAAAACAGCGAAAGAAGACCCTCTGCCATCGGCAAGGCATCATCCAGAATCACAGTGGCGAGCGTCGAGCCGAGCGCAACAGTCACCACAAGGTCAAACGCGTTCATCTTGCTGAGGGTTCGTTTCCCCGAAATGCGCAGCATGAATATCAACACCGCGTAAGACGCCACCCCGACAATGAAAACGCGCAGCATTCCCGCCCAATTATCAAAGAAAACCGGATCTGGCATGGACTGACCTTTTTCGCGGCCGCGGATGAAGTGCTACAAGCAGGTTTTGACGATCTCCCGCCGATGCATCTCCATTCCGAGCCATTGCGCACGAAGGAATGAACGCAAAAGCCCTTGATGCGTTCCCGAACTCAGTGGCGCAACCTTCGACCCGCGGCAGACATTGTAAAATCGAGGGAAATACGAATGGACTTGAGTTTTGTGAGGATCGCCAGACCTGATCCGAAGCGCAATCCAAAGCCCGAAACCGGTCTGGCGCGCGGTCAGTGAGGTTCGCATGGTTCCCGCAAACCACTTTGAAAGCACAACAATTTCCGCGCCCGGCATGGAGGCTGGGGTGTCAGTGGTTCGCAAGGGGGGGTATTGGCGGACAGTGAGGGATTCGAACCCTCGAGACGGTTCCCCGCCTACACACTTTCCAGGCGTGCGCCTTCGACCACTCGGCCAACTGTCCGGTCGCGACTGTTAATCGCGACTTGCGCAAAGATGCAAGGGGGATTTTCTTGCGTCATCATTCGATCCAGTTGGCGCTGCAGTCAGCAGGACGAGGGAAGGCGCTTATTTTGTGCCAGGAAAATCACTGCCGAAAGCCAGAACTTCACCGCTGTCACCTTTGGCAATGGGGTGCGCCGGACTTTTGCTCGGACGGCGCCAGTCTGTCTCCAACGCGCAGTCATGACGCCTGACCCGGCGCGCGCAACGTGCAACCGGGTCACGGGTGGGTTCTGGCCGTGGGGTCATGCGCCCAAAGTCAGAATCACACGGCGGTTCTGCCGGCCCTTATTTTCGATCTTGGTGATAGCGATCCGGCCGACTTCGCCGGTTCGGGCGACATGGGTGCCACCGCAGGGCTGCAGGTCGATCTGATCGGCGCCCTGCCCGATCCTGACCAGCCGGACCCGGCCCTGACCCATCGGTGGCATCACCGACATGGTTTTCACCAGTCCGGGATTGGCGAGAAGGTGTTCGTCCGAGATCCAGTCGTCCGTCACCGGCAAATCGCGGTCAACCAGCGCGTTCAGGGCCTCGTTCCATCTGTCGATGCTGGTCGGAGGCTCTGGCATGTCAAAGTCCAGCCGACCCCGGTCTGCCCCGATCTGCCCACCGGTCACCGGCAAGGGAATCACGACAGACAACAGATGCAATGCCGTGTGCATGCGCATGTGCCGGTGCCGCCGTCCCCAGTCCAGACGTTGGGTCAGCACACTTCCCACCGGCGGCAGCGGCAACGGTTCAGACGGAACGAGCGCGATCTGCCCCCCCTCGACCTTGACGGCTGTCGCAATCGACCGGCTTTCGCCATGCCATTCGATCCAGCCGGAGTCGCCGGGCTGACCGCCACCCGTAGCATAGAACACAGTGCAATCTACAAGGATCCCACCTTCAGGTGTATGGCCTGTCACCCGAGAGTCGGTCTGTTGCAAATAGCCATCCTTACGGAACAGAAGGTCGGTTTCCATTTACTCACTTCCTGCTGTCGGGTCGCTGCTGGGATCGCCCAGACCTTCGCCAGGCATATGGTCTTGCGGCACGGGCGCCTCGCGCTTTGCTTTCTGCGGCGGGGCGGATGCCGTCTGTTCTGCGGTTGGCACTCCGGTCGACTCTCCGGCAGTACCGGCCACCATGCGCAAAAGATCGGCGATCTCGGCGGCATTGCGCAGCGTGACATCGGATTGGGCAAAGGGAATCTCGATCCCCTCTTCCGCAAACCGCTTGGCGATCTGGTGGTTGATTTCGCTGCGCACCGAGATTGAAAAGTTCACGTCGCGCAGGATCACACGGATTTCGAAATCCATCGAGTCCGCGCCAAACCCCATGAGGGCAACAATCGGCGGTGGGTTCAGGATCGCCAGAGGTTGAGCCTCGACGATCTCTTGCAGCACCCGCGTGACCTGGCGGGTATCGGACCCGTAAGCCACGCCCACAGGAACAATCAGGCGCCCAGACAGGTTAAAGCGCGTCCAGTTTGTCACACGGCCCGCCACCAGATCGGTATTCGGCACGATCACGTCGGTCCGGTCAAAGGTCTCAATCCGGGTCGAGCGGACCGAGATTGCCTTGACCCGCCCCTGCACCCCACCAACTTCGATCCAGTCGCCTTCGCTGACCGGGCGCTCGATCAACAGGATGATGCCAGAGACAAAGTTTGACACGATGTTCTGCAAGCCAAAGCCGATGCCGACCGACAAGGCCCCGGCGACGATAGCAAGCCCCGACAGGTCGATCCCGGCCGAATTGATTGCGATCAGCCCGGCCAGGAAAATCCCGACATAGCCAACGCCGGACACCAGCGCGTTGCGCGCGCCCTGATCCAGAGTAGTACGGGGAAGGATAGAGCCGCGCAAGGCGCCCTGAAGCAGTCGGGTCACCATGATGCCCAACCCGAACAGCACCGCAAAGAACAAAAAGTCTGTGGGCGAAATACGTGTCTCGCCCAGCGTGAAACCTTCGCGCAGCCGCGTCCACAACTCGGTCAGGTCGGCGACACGCGCGCCCCAGATCAACGCGAACAAAGGCAAGGCCGCAAGCACCAGACCAAAGCCCACCAGAACGGGCACCAAGGCGTTGCGCGCGTCGTCCTCGTTGCGGGTGATCACCCCATAGATGTCGGTGGCCAAAACCTGAAGGATGTACAAAAGCCCCATCACCCCCAGTGACGTGGCCGCTGGAAAGATCATCGCCCCCGCTGCCGGGATATAGCCGATCGCCGCCAGCACCGATCCTGCGATGCCAACAAGCACCGCCCCTCGCCCAACCAGCGACAGGATGCGGTTACGAAAGCCCACCTCGTCATCCGTTTCACTTTCGGCGGTCGCGGTCAGACGCATCAACCGCCCAACCCGCACCAGCAGTACCGCTGCAAGGATCAGCGTGGGAAAGGCCAGCACACCGCGCGTGGCCTCGGTCAGGGACTGACTGTCCATCACGGCCTGACGCAAGGTGTCGAAGCCAATCACCAGCCCGTACAGTCCTGTCAAAAGCCGTCCTTCGGCCCGACGTTCATCTGTCAGCCGCACCGGCAAAAAATCGTGATCGCGCGGGAACAGGCGCGCGCCAAGCCACAATGAGGCAAACAATAGGAAGCCAACCATGGGAAGGATCTGCAGCAGGACCGTACCCACGATGCCGAACATGCCCGACAGGCGCAAAGCGTGTGTCAAGGCAATGACGCCCAAGGTCGGAAGGACGATCTGACCAAGGGACAGGATCAGAACTGCGACCCTGACACCCCGCGCCGACCACCGCTGCGCGATCAGGGCCAGAAGGCCCTCAATCAATGTCCGGCCCCGCAAGATCAGACCAAGACCAGTCAGCACGAAGACCAAAATTGCCGGCAGATTGTCAAACAGCGTTTCGCGCGCCGACGGAAGGCTGGTGCGACGCGCTGTTTCGCCAATCATGACCGACACCACCGCGTTGGCCGACCGAAAGGCATCTGGCCAGTTGGCGGGGTTCAAAGGCGACGGATAAAGTTGCAGCAGCTCGTCGGCCTGACGTTCGCGCAGCGTCCGGTCTATTTCAGCGATCAAACCGTCGGCCCGGCGATAGGCTTCTTCGGCAGCAATGCCTGGGGCCTGCAACCTGACCAATTGTTCGGTCAATGCCGCGCGGCGGGCGACGATCTCGCCCGCTTCGGTCTGGCCCTCTACGGGTGCCGGACCAAGGGCGGCAATCTGTTGTCGCAGCGTGGCAATGCGCGACGAATTGGTATTCTGCGCCACCAAAAGGGCTTCGCGCCAAGTCACCAGTTGCGCCCGCAGGGTTTCAAGCCCACCAGCGCTGGAGGATGCGCTTTCCAGCGCGGCTTCAGCGCGGGCCGCCACCGCTTCCCACGCGGCATAGTCAACGTCTGATCCCGACGCGACCCCGTCAGTCGGGGCGAACCGGGCCGGACGATCAGTGGCCGGCCCACTGGACGGGTCCGATGGCACATCGGCGATAGGGCTTTGTCCGGTGGGATATGGGTCTGCCTGCTGGGCCAAGCCGTGCGTCGCAAACAACGCCAGACATGCCGCAACAAACGCCGCGCGCAGACAGGCCAGACCGTCTCGCCGTTTCATGCGTCCTCGAACACGCTGGGCAAGGGTTTGGGCGGGCTGTCCAGCCATACCGGCACAGGCAAGCCCTTTTCCTTCAGGAATGTCGGATTGTAGAGCTTGGACTGATAGCGGTTGCCATAGTCGCACAGGATAGTGACGATGGTATGCCCCGGACCCATCTCTTGCGCCATGTGGATGGCGCCCGCGATGTTGATGCCGGAAGATCCGCCCATACACAGACCTTCGTCCTGCAACAGATCGAACACCAGCGGCAAAGCCTCGGCGTCAGAAATGCGATAGCTGAAATCGGGGGTGAAACCTTCCAGATTGGCGGTGATGCGCCCCTGCCCGATCCCTTCAGTGATCGACGTGCCGGGGCTTTCCAGCTTGCCTGTAGTGTAAAACGCGTGCAGCGCGGCACCCTCGGGGTCCGCAAGCCCGATCTTGACGCCTTTGGGCTGCAAGGCCATACCCACGCCGGCCAGAGTACCCCCCGAACCGACCGCGCAGATGAAACCATCCACGCGGCCCCCCGTTTGGTCCCAGATCTCCGGGCCGGTGGTTTCGATATGCGACTGGCGGTTGGCCACGTTATCGAACTGATTGGCCCAGATCGCTCCGTTCGGTTCTGTGCGCGCCAACGCCGCCGCCAGCCGCCCCGAATAGCGCACGTAATTATTGGGGTTGCGGTAGGGCGCGGCGGGCACCTGTACCAGCTCGGCCCCCGCCAGCCGCAGCATGTCTTTCTTTTCCTGACTCTGGGTTTCAGGAATGACGATCACGGTCTTGAATCCCATCGACGCACCGACAAGCGCCAGTCCGATGCCGGTATTGCCCGCGGTGCCTTCAACAATCGTGCCACCCGGTTTCAGATCACCGCGCGCCACAGCATCGCGGATGATGTACAGCGCAGCCCGGTCCTTGACCGATTGACCGGGATTGAGGAATTCGCATTTGCCAAGGATGGTGCAGCCCGTCAGCTCCGACGCGCGTTTCAGCTTCAAAAGCGGGGTGTTGCCGATGGTATCAGCAAGATCGGAATGGATGCGCATGATCGGCCCTCTTGTCCTTTCTCCCATGTGTAGGCAAGTCAGCCGCCAACCTCAAGCAGTGCCACGCACAGACGAAGACGAAAGCGCGCAGCCGGTGAAGCTGCGCGCTGCAAGAAATCGCCCTACACGCAGCGCACCCAAAGGCGCGCCTGCACGTCAAGGTCAGGCGGACACCAACAAGCCATCGGCCTTCAGCCCCGCATGGCATTCGTCCAGACTTGTTTTGGCCCGGTCGATCAGGATGTCGATTTCCGTCGTCGTGATAACCAGCGGCGGTGCAATGATCATCCGATCGCCCACAGCCCGCATGATCAGGTTGTTGGCAAAGCACCGCTCCCGACAGCGATAGCCCACCGCTCCCTGCTCGCCCGCGAACTTGGCGCGCTTTGCCTTGTCCGGGGTCAGCGCGATAGAGCCCATCAGCCCCACCAGCTTGGCCTCACCCACCAGCGGATGATCCACCAGCGCGTCCCAGCGTTCCTTCAGATAGGGGTGCGCCACATCGCGCACATGGTCCACGATATGCTCTTCTTGCAAGATGCGCAGGTTTTCCAACGCCACCGCCGCCGCCACCGGATGGCCGCTGTAGGTGTAGCCGTGGAAGAACTCGCCACCCTCGGCAATGGTCGTTGCAACCTCGTCACAGACGATAGACCCGCCGATGGGCTGATAGCCCGACGACAGACCCTTGGCGATCGTCATGATATGCGGCCTGATCCCATAGGTCTGCGACCCGAACCAGTTGCCGGTGCGGCCAAAGCCGGTGATGACCTCATCCGCGATCAGCAGAATGCCATATTTGTCGCAAATCCGCTGGATCTCGGGCCAGTAGGTCACCGGCGGAATGATCACGCCCCCCGCGCCCTGCACTGGCTCGCCGATAAAGGCGGCAACCTTTTCGGCCCCCAACTCGAGGATCTTTGCTTCAAGCTGCTGCGCCCGCTCCAGCCCGAAATCGGCCTCGGTCATGTCGCCGCCTTCGCCCCACCAATAGGGCTGGTCGATATGAACAATACCGTCAATCATGCCGCCATGCGCGTGGATCGGTGCCATGCCTCCCAACGACCCGCCACCCATGGTCGAACCGTGATAGCCATTCTTGCGGCTGATGATGATGCGGCGATCCGGCTGGCCCTTAACATCCCAATAGCGACGCACAAGGCGGATGTTGGTATCGTTGGCCTCGGACCCGGATCCGGCAAAGAACACATGGTTCAGATCGCCCGGTGCCAGTTCCGCAATCTTTGCGGCCAAAGCAATGGCAGGCACATGGGTGGTCTGGAAAAACGTGTTGTAATAGGACAATTCTTCCATCTGGCGCGCAGCCACATCGGCCAGCTCCTTACGGCCATAGCCGATGTTCACGCACCAAAGGCCCGCCATGCCGTCGATGATCTGGTTGCCCTCGCTGTCGGTCAACCAGACGCCCTTTCCGCGCGTGATGATCCGCGCACCCTTGGCCGCCAGACCGTTGGCATCAGTAAACGGATGCATGTGATGCGCCGCATCCAGAGCCTGCAGCTCGGCGGTCGGCAGGTGATTGGTGATCATGTTCATGGCCATGTCCTTTCGGAATCAACAGGGCATCTGGCCCATGCTTTTTTCAAGGATATGATCAAACCTGATCCAGTTCAAGAAATTTGATCAAATTATCGGATCACCCGGAGATCCGAAATTCCCGACCTTAGATGTTACCCTGTTCCAGCGCCAATCGTACCTGATCCACGCCCTGTGCGATGTCGCGCTCAATCGCCTCGCGCAACGCCCTCGCATCCCCCGCCCGCATCGCGGCGAGAGCCTCTGAATGCCGGTCTGGCAGGGAATCGCTGCCAAACCTTGCACAGACCACCCGCAATGACGGCCCGAAACGCAACCACATCGACCGTGCCATATCGACCAGAACCGGCGCCCCGGACGCCTCGTACAGGCAAAAGTGGAACGCATGGTTGGATTGAAGGTAGTCCGGGATATCGCCCGCACGGATCGCCCGGTCCACAGTATTGTCGATCCCTTGCAAGCGGCTGATCAGGGCCGGCGTCAAATGCGCCGCTGCCATTTCAGCCAGCTTGGGTTCTATGGTCAGACGCGCAAAGGCCACCTGCTCCAGCATCGCAGCTGTCATGTGTGGCACGGCCACGCGCCGGTTTCCCTGCGGTTCCAGCGCACCTTCGGCTGTCAGCCGGCGGATCGCTTCACGCACCGGGGTCATCCCAGCATCAAGCTCGGCAATCAACCCCTGGATGGTGACCGCGGCCCCAGGTGCCAGATGGCCAAACAGGATCATGTCACGCAAGCGCGCGTAGGTCAGCTCATGGGTCGGTATCTTCCGGTTATCCGCGTCCATCACGCCTCCCGCGCTGTCGCCTCCCTTATGACGGGTTCACCGACGCAATCAAGATCTGATCAAATCCAGTCGTCATAATCAAAGCGCAGCACATCGGCCTGCCAGCCCTGCCCAGTCATGTCATGCGCCACCACGCCGACAAAAGCGCCGGTAAAGCTGGCATGCTCACCCCTGCCGCCTTCGTCGGAAATCAGGGCCGCATTCAGGGTCGCCCCGATGGCCCGTCCATTCAGGGTGAACTGCTGCGCGGCACCCTCGACCCGCACCCCAAGCGTGACATCCCCCTCCGGGCACGGATGGATGCCATGAAAGGTCAACGCTTCGCGCGGCCAATCCCCGAGGCAAGAAACCAGGCTGACAACCCGGGTGCCTTTCTCGCATGTGATCAACGCGGCGTGAAACTTGTGGCGATTATAATAGGTGATCAGACCGGCAGCCTGTTGCCACGAGGGCGGTTCGGCGCGAAAGACGGCAGCGGCGGTGTAGCTGGCCTCTTCCTGACGCCGCGCCACCAAAGTTTGCTCAAACCACGACCCGAGGCTTTCGCGCCCGGTCAGCCGCAAGCATGTGCCAGTCAAGCTGAACAACCGGCTGGGGAAAGGTGTCCGTAGCCACTGGAATTCCAACGGTAGGGTCGATCCGCTGAAATCCCGGCTGATCGCCGAGCGCGGCCTTTGCGGCACCGACAAAGGCAATGTGGTGGGCGGCACCTGCCCCCCACCCTTCAGCCAAAGCCAGTCGTCGCGCCATTCCACCTCGGCAAGGCCGGTCTCACGCCCTGTGCTACAGAACGGCTTGCCATCTGGTCCCGCTACCGGTCTGCCGCACAGGTAAGAATGCCAATGCCGCCCGTCATGGCCTTCGACATACTGCCCGTGCCCCATGCGCTGGATCGGATGTCCGGGCGAAAACCGCGCGGTGATCAGATGCTTTTCCGGATGCGTCTCGTACGGCCCTTCAATGCGGCGGGCCCGCGCCATGGTGACAGCATGATCGTATCCGGTGCCGCCCTCGGCGACCGTCAGATAATACCACCCGTTGCGGCGGAACAGATGAGGCGCCTCGGTCAGGCCCAGATCAGTTCCGGAAAAAATGTCGCGCCGTAGCCCCGACAACCCGCGTTCCGGCGACCATTCCTGCATTTCGATCCCGTCGAACCGGTCGTTGGCGACATTCTGCCCGCTGCCTTGCCAGCGGTGGTTCCAGCGCATGTTGACGAACCACTTGCGGCCATCCTGATCGTGAAACAGCGACGGATCGAAACCAGAGGATGTGACATACCATGGATCTGTCCACTCCCCGTCGATCGAATCGCACATGGTAATGTAATTGTGGGCATCCTTGAAGTTGCCATCCAGGCGCTTCACGTCGGTATAGACCAGCCAGAACCGCCCGTCCGCATGGCTCAGACAGGGCGCCCAGACCCCGCCGCTGTCCGGGTTGCCCCGCATGTCCAGCAACGCGGCCCGATTGAGTGGCCTTGACACCAGCCGCCAATTCACGAGGTCGCGGCTGTGGTGAATCTGCACCCCCGGATACCACTCGAAGGTCGAGGTCGCGATATAGTAGTCCAGCCCGACCCGGCAAAAGCTCGGGTCCGGGTTGAAGCCACGCAGGATCGGATTGCTCACCATGGCCAGTCCTTTATCTTGGCACAAATATCCCGCGGGGGGTCTGGGGGGCGCGAAGCCCCCCATGGGCAGGGTGCTACACCAACAGCGCCCGCGCCTCAGCAATCCCGAGGGCCGCCGGACGGGTGCAGGTGGTTGTCAGGGTGATGAAGACCCCGCTTTTCCCCGAGGCCAGACAGGCGGTCATCACATCCACCCCATGCAGTGCACGGTCCAGCGAACAGCGCGCATCCCGCCCCGCGATCAACGCCTGCACCATGTCGGCAAGCCCAGCAGTGCGATAGTTGGCCAAAGGCCCGCGCTGCGGATGGTCCTGATTGGGCACGCCAAACGGATGATCCCACGCAGCCACGGTTTCCAGACTGCCGTCCTTGTGCCCGATCTCGATCTCGCCGCCAAAGAAATTCGGATCCGGGACATACAAAGTGCCTTCGGTGCCATACAGCTCGAAATGGTTGCGCTTGTGGTGCCAGACATCCCAACTGGTTGACAGGGTGATCGTGGCACCCGACTGGAATTCCAGCAGAGCATGGATGTTGGTCGGGGTCTTGACCGGAACCATCTCGCCACTGCGTGGACCGTTCGAGATGGTGCGCGCGGCCTGCGCCGAACTGGTCAAGGCGCCCACCCGTCTGACAGGGCCCAGCAGGTTGATCAGGTTCGCAACATAATAGGGACCAAGGTCCAGCATCGGGCCGGCACCGGGCAGGAAAAAGAAGTCCGGGTTGGGGTGCCAATGCTCCATCCCGTGGTTCAAGACCGCCGCACATCCTGTCGTAAGATCACCGACTTTACCCGCATCCAGAAGCGCGCGTGCCTGTTGGTGCGCCCCCCCCAGAAACGTATCCGGCGCACATCCGACGGCCAGACCTCTGGCCTTTGCAAGGGCGCGCAATGTCTCGCCTTGTTCGAGCGTCAGAACCAGCGGCTTTTCGGAATAGGCGTGCTTACCGGCCTCCAGAATGCTTTTGGTCACACCGAAATGCGCGTCCGGTATGGTCAGGTTGATGACAACATCCACGTCCTTGTTGGCCAAAAGATCCTCGACCGACTGCGCTTTCACGTTGAACTCTGCCGCGCGCGCCTTGGCGGCGTCCATGTTGACATCCGCGACCGCGCGGACTTGCAACCCCCTGAACAGCGGCGCAAGGCGCAGGTAGGCCGTCGAAATATTGCCGCAGCCGATGATCCCGATTCCCAGCTGTGTCATGGTTCAGAATCCCTCGGCGGCTTGGATGGAGCGGGTGGCGAACCGCGCGTGATCGGAGGGGTTGTCATGTTCCATCACGAAATGCCGCACACCGATGGCCCGCAGGGCCGCCATGATCGTTCGCCAGTCCACCGTGCCATGACCCACATCGGCCCAGCCGTCCTCGTCGCTGTTCTCTCCCGCCGGTGCGATATCCTTGACATGCGCCGCCGTGATCCGGTCCTTGTAGCGCTCGATCCACGCCAGAGGGTCAGCCCCGCCCCGGATCACCCAGGCGACATCGATTTCCCATTCCAGATGCGGGCCGCCATCAAAGATCTCTTCTTGCGGAACGGCGCCATCGACGGTGGGTTTGAATTCAAAATCATGGTTGTGCCAGCCAAAGCCATAGCCTTCGGCACGATACACATGTGCCGCCTGTTCCAGCCGGGCGCCAAAGTCATGCCAGCCCTTGCCATCGGTCGGTCGCTCATCGGGCATCAGGTAGGGGCAGTACAGTTTCTGAATGTGCAGAGCTTTGGCGATCGACAGCACTTTCGGAATCTCGTGTTCCAGCATCTGCAGGCTGAAATGCCCGGTCGGCATGGTCAGCCCGGTCGCGGCAAGACCAGCCTTCGTGGCTTCGACCGCCGCATCATCGGCATAAAGCGCACCATAACCTTCAACGGCGGTATAACCGACACCGGCCAGCATCCGGAACGTCTCGGGCATCGGTGGAAAATTCCGCGAGGAATAAAGTTGATACGAGAACATCTCAC
>JBKBOF010000061.1:0-16224 GCA_046294955.1 Paracoccaceae bacterium | reverse complement strand
AACAGGCCATGTTCGACAAATCGGTGGACGCTGTGAAGGGTCTGGTCGAGGCCTGCAAGGCGATTGACCAAACGCTGGTATGACCTGACGCCAGACCGAACCGACAAAGGGGCGGCAGATCACTCTGCCGCCCCGATTGTTTTCGTCTGCGGTCGGTTCAAGCCACGCGCTTGCGGCGGCGGGCAAGGCCAAGCCCGCCCAAAGCGCCAGCAAGCAGTAGCCCTGCCGCCGGCAGGGGAACCGCGGCAACCGCCGTGGCACCGGCGATGTAGTATTGGTTCACTGTGCCGGTCTCGCCGTCATAGCCAAAGGAAATGCTTGTCACCTTGTCGAAGATCTTCGTCATCATGTCAGCAAAGCTGATCACCTGGTATGCGCCACCGTTGATGGCATAGGTCAGGGTCTTGATGGAACTGGTCAGTGCGGTATGGCCATCCGCATTGAACTTCAGACCGGAAATCACCTGTGCATTCGCAAAGCTGAGCGTGACAGTTTCACCTGCGGTGAGATTGTCATCACTCGCCGGATTGCATTGGGCTGTGCTGGTCAGAACTTTGCAAACGCCCAGACCTGCACCACCACCCTTCGCAACCTCTGCTGGCGACGATTTGTCGAAATAGGCAAAGTGTGACGACGTGAAGGTGGCATCCAGCCCGTCGAACGTGATCACCGTTCCGTCGGCCACGCCCTTTTCACCGTTAACATTCGGGTAGGACACAAAATCAAGTGTCGCAGCACTTGCAGCGGTCGCGCCCATCGACAGGGCGACGGTCAGACCATAAATCACTTTACGCATTTTTTTCTCCATATTTGCTTTGAACCAATCCCGGCTTTCAACCTGGGATAGACGGCATTCCACAATTTGAACAAAATCTTGCCCCACCAAAATCATTGTGTATAATTGCACAACTAACGTATCATATTGCCGTTAATATCGCAATATCGCACGTAAATTGCCTCTGCGATTTCTGAAACCGCCGGCATCGAAACACCTGTCAGGCTGTTCGTATGATCTCGGCCCTGGGTGCCGTCCGACCCTGCCCCTTGCCTGCAGCGCAACCACACACCTTGCAAAGCGATCCGGACAATCCGGCCGGGGGGCGGAAGTCGATCGCTTGGAAAGCGCATCTTTACCGTCGCCTCACCACCGACGATGCCACGCCCGGCCGTTGCGTTTCACAGATGCGCGCTGTCAGAGGGGACCCGATGCCACCAATCAACGGGGCGCATCGGCGCAAAAACCCTCCCTTGACAGTCCATGCACACCGGCCTCAGATCCCCGAATTGCACCGGAGGCCCCAAATGACCCATTTCGATACCGAACTGGAAACCCGCCTAACCCGCTATGCCGCCATTGACAGCCAAAGTGATGCAGCATCCACCTCTGGCCCATCGACCGCCCGCCAGTGGGATATCCTGCGGCTTCTCGCAACAGAACTGCGCGAGATTGGCGCAAGCGATGTGCAAGTGACCGACTACGGAACCGTACTTGCCACCATCCCCGGCACAACCCCCGGCCCCACCATCGGGTTTCTGGCCCATGTCGATACCGCGCCACAGTTCAATGCAACAGGCGTCAAGCCGCGGGTGATCCGTCGTTACAATGGCGGTGACATCACCTTTCCAGATGCGCCGGGACTGGTGCTGTCGCCCACAGAATTTCCCTATCTGGGGAAAAAGCAGGGTCATGACATCATCACCGCGTCGGGCACCACTTTGTTGGGGGCCGATGACAAGGCGGGCGTCGCCATTATCATGACGGCCGCACGCCACTTGCTGCAAAACCCCGACATCCCCCACGGGCCAATCCGCATCGCGTTCACCCCGGACGAGGAAATCGGCCGCGGCGTTGACAAGCGCCTGCCGGCCGATCTGGGCGCTGATTTTGCTTATACCTTTGACGGTGGCGCTGTGGGCGAAGTCGAATACGAAAGTTTCTCGGCCGATGGTGCTATCGTCACGGTCAAGGGAGTTTCCATCCACCCCGGATACGCCACCGGAAAAATGGTCAACGCCATCACCTTGGCCTCAAAGATCATCGCGGCTCTGCCGCAGGCGACCATGACCCCCGAAACAACATCCGACCGTGAGGGGTTCATTCACCCGACCGACATGACCGGTGGCTCGTCGGAAATGGTCATTCACTTCATCTTGCGCGATTTCGAACGCGATGGCCTTGCCCAAAAGGGCGAAATCCTGCGTCGGGTCTGTGACGCGGTTCAAGCCACAGAACCGCGCGCCGAGATCACCTGTGTGATCTCCCCACAATACCGCAACATGCGCTATTGGCTGGAAACCGATATGACACCGGTGGACCTTGCGCGTCGTGCATGTGCCAGGATCGGGGTTGATCCGGTGTCGGTTCCCATTCGCGGCGGCACCGACGGGTCACGGCTGACTGAAATGGGTGTGCCCTGCCCCAACCTGTTCACCGGGATGCAGAACATCCACGGACCTTTGGAATATGTCTCGGTGCAGGACATGGCGCAAGCGACGGCTCTGTGCCTCGCGCTGGTCGAAGAGGCCGCGCCACAGGCATGACCCAACTTGCCTCGCCCTATCTGGCGCCCGGCTTTTATGACGACGCCTTAGCCAAGGGTCGGCATCGGGACATCGTCGGCGGACGCTGGGATGAAACCGGACGCATCCAGATGCAAATCCTGCGCTACTCTGGGATGCAGCCGCATCACCGCCTGCTTGATATCGGGGCTGGCAGCCTTCGGCTGGGATGCAAGGCGGTGGACTATCTCCACCCAGGCCACTACTGGGCGACCGACGCCAGCCGTGCGCTGATGTTGCGCGGACGGGCGGTGGAACTGCGCGACCCGGACCGTCTGCCGAAGGACCATCTGATCGAGGATGCCGATTTTGCCTTGCCCGGCGTGCCCGACGACATGGACTTTGCCATTGCCTTTGGGGTGTTCACGCACCTGCCCTTGCCAGTGCTGGACTCTGCACTTGGCAGCCTGCGCCCGTGCCTGACCCGGCTTCGCCAGCTTTTATTCACCGTGTTTCTGGCCCCGGAGCCGGTCTTTCACACCCCGCTGCGACAGCCGGATGGGGTTGTCACACATCCCGACCGACCGCCCTATCATGCAACCCTCGCTCAGGTTGAACGAGCCGCCAATCAGAACGGCTGGTCCATCGCCATGTCACCTGCCATATTGCCGCGCGGGCAGGTTCTGATGATTGCGGTCCCTAGCCCTTGCCACAAAGCGAATCAGGCCTAAGGCCACCGGCCAATGCAGGGAACCGGTGCATACGGACGCCATAGTGATCACAGTTTTGAAAACTGTGATCACACCCTTCAATCCTGTGATCACAAACTTCAGATTTTCGCCTGGTTTTGCGCTAACGGCCACAAACCCGTTTGGTGAACGCCCGTTTTCGTGGCATGACGCATGAAAATTCACGACCCAGAGGACGTATTCCATGAACATCCACGAATATCAGGCCAAGGCGCTACTGCGGTCCTATGGGGTGCCCGTTTCAGACGGCCGCGTGGTGCTGAAAGCCGAAGAAGCGAAAACCGCGGCGGGCGAGATGGACGGACCGCTTTGGGTGGTCAAGGCGCAGATCCATGCAGGAGGCCGTGGCAAAGGCAGTTTCAAAGAGCCGGAAGCCGGCGAAAAGGGCGGCGTGCGTCTGGCCCGTTCGGTCGGGGAGGCCGCCGAGTTTGCCCGCCAGATGCTGGGCCGCACGCTTGTGACAGTGCAGACCGGGCCCGCCGGCAAACAAGTGAACCGCATCTACATCGAAGATGGTTCGGACATCGAGCGTGAGCTGTATCTGGCGATGCTGATCGACCGGGTCTCCAGCCGGGTGTCCTTTGTCGTCTCGACCGAAGGCGGTATGTCGATCGAGGACGTGGCACATAACACCCCGGAAAAGATCTTGTCCTTCACCGTTGATCCCGCCTCGGGCCTGTCCGATTTCCATGGCCGCCGCGTGGCGTTCGAACTGGGATTGACCGGCAATCAGGTCAAGCAGTGCGTGACGATGGTGAAAAATCTCTATCGTCTGTTCCAGGAAAAAGACATGGAGATGCTGGAGATCAACCCACTTGTGGTGATGACCGACGGCAACCTGAAATGCCTTGACGCCAAGATGGGGTTTGATTCCAACGCGCTCTATCGCCACGCCGATATCATGGCGCTGCGCGACGAGTCCGAAGAAGACCCCAAAGAACTGGCCGCATCGAAGTTCGACTTGAACTACATCGCGCTGGATGGCGAAATCGGCTGTATGGTGAACGGTGCCGGGCTTGCGATGGCCACCATGGACATTATCAAGCTATACGGTGCGGAACCTGCCAACTTCCTTGACGTGGGTGGCGGTGCCACCAAGGAAAAAGTCACCGAGGCCTTCAAGATCATCACCTCGGATCCGAACGTCAAAGGCATCCTCGTAAACATCTTCGGCGGTATCATGCGCTGCGATATCATTGCTGAAGGCGTGATCGCTGCGGTCAAAGAGGTTGGCCTGCAGGTTCCGCTGGTGGTCCGTCTGGAAGGCACCAACGTCGAGTTGGGCAAAGACATCATTCGCAACTCGGGACTGAACGTCATCGCCGCCGACAACCTGTCGGACGCGGCCCAGAAGATTGTCAAAGCCGTGAAAGGGTAAACTGCATGCGCATCTGTCTTGTCCTTGGATTTGCTTCGCTGATGGCTCTTGCGGCCTGCAGTGGCGGCAACCCGGCTGATAATGACGAAGATCACGTTCAGACCTGTACCGAGCAGTCCGAATGGGCGCGGTCGGGAAAGGTTCCGACGGGCAAGATCGCGATTTCCTGCCCTGAGCACGGAATCGGCGACTTCGGCCACTAGGGCCGGGCGCCGGGTCAGACAAACCATCTGCGGGCGACATTCGCCGTCCGAATTGAAACGACATTCTTCAGGAGGCCCCGATGGCCGTTCTCGTCAACGAAAACACCAAAGTGATCTGTCAGGGTTTCACCGGCAGCCAAGGCACCTTCCATTCTGAACAGGCGATTGCCTATGGCACCAAGATGGTCGGCGGCGTCACCCCCGGCAAAGGCGGCACGCTGCACCTGAACCTGCCCGTGTTCAACTCGGTGCACGAAGCGAAGGCCGTGACCCAAGCAAATGCAAGCGTAATTTACGTTCCGCCACCCTTTGCCGCCGATTCCATCCTCGAAGCGATCGACGCCGAGATGGAATTGATCGTGTGCATCACCGAAGGCATCCCGGTGCTGGACATGATGAAGGTCAAGCGCGCGTTGGAAGGGTCGAAGTCCCGTCTGATCGGGCCGAATTGCCCCGGTGTCATCACCCCAGACGCCTGCAAGATCGGCATCATGCCGGGCCATATCCACCGTCGCGGGTCGGTGGGGGTTGTGTCGCGGTCAGGCACGCTTACTTATGAAGCCGTGAAACAGACAACCGATCTTGGCCTTGGCCAGTCGTCCGCCGTCGGTATCGGCGGCGACCCGATCAAAGGGACCGAGCATCTTGATGTGCTCGAAATGTTTCTGGCTGACCCCGAAACGCAGTCGATCATCATGATCGGTGAAATCGGTGGATCCGCGGAAGAAGAAGCCGCACAATTCCTGAAAGATGAGGCAAAGCGCGGGCGATCCAAACCCTGCGCGGGCTTTATCGCCGGGCGCACAGCGCCTCCCGGTCGTCGGATGGGCCATGCCGGTGCCATCGTTGCGGGCGGCAAGGGCGATGCGGAATCAAAGATCGAAGCCATGCGCAGTGCCGGGATCATCGTGGCTGACAGCCCGGCGACCTTGGGCGAAGCGGTGATGCAAGCGTTGGGCAAATAGTCAATGGGGGGGGGCGGATGAAGGAACGGGTCATGGACAAGCGGGCAATCGCGGGCATGGTGTCTTTCCTCATTCTGACCGGCTTGCTGGCCGCCGCCGTGGCCTTCACTCTGGACCGAGCCGAAGCAAACGGTCCGCTCAAAGAAGCCGTTCAGCGCATGCTGAACTGAACAGACAAAAAATCGAGGGGTTGATGTTTCAACAGAAACACCAACCCCGGATCCATTCGGCGCCACCGAGGAGAGGTGCAAGACATGACCGAGCAATCCCCCAACAGCCAATTCCGCGCAGGGTCGTTCCTGGACGGCGCCAATGCAGAATACATTGATCGGTTGCAGGCCCGATTTGCCACCGATCCTGCATCGGTCGATGCGCAGTGGGCCGAGTTTTTCCGCAGCCTGGGCGAAACCGAATTGGATGCAAAGCGTGCTGCATCCGGCCCGTCATGGGCCCGCGCGGACTGGCCGCCCACACCAGCCGACGACCTGACCGCCGCAATGACTGGCGAATGGCCCGTTGCCGCCCCGGCCAAAGAGAGCCGCGCCGCAGCCGCCAAGATCGTGGCCAAGGCCGAAGAAAAGGGCGTCTCGCTATCAGACACCCAGGTGCAACGCGCCGTTCTGGACAGCATTCGCGCGCTGATGATCATCCGGGCCTACCGCATCCGTGGGCATCTGATCGCTGACGTCGATCCATTGAACATGCGCGATAAAACTCCGCACCCGGAACTTGATCCGACCTCTTATGGCTTTGCGGACGCTGACCTGGATCGGCCGATCTTTATCGACAACGTGCTTGGCCTTCAGGTCGCGTCGATGCGTCAGATCATGGATATCGTGAAGCGCACCTATTGCGGCACATTCGCGCTGCAATACATGCACATTTCCGATCCCGAACAGGCAAGCTGGCTGAAAGAGCGGATCGAAGGCTACGGCAAAGAGATCCAGTTCACCCGCGAAGGCCGCCGTGCCATTCTGAACAAGCTGGTCGAGGCGGAAGGGTTCGAGAAATTCCTTCACGTCAAATACATGGGCACCAAACGGTTCGGCCTTGATGGCGGCGAAGCGTTGATCCCCGCGATGGAAGCCATCATCAAGCGCGGCGGTCAACTTGGTCTCAAAGAGGTCGTGGTTGGCATGCCGCATCGGGGCCGTCTGTCGGTGTTGGCCAATGTGATGGGCAAGCCGTACCGCGCGATTTTCCACGAGTTTCAGGGCGGTTCCTACAAACCCGAAGACGTTAACGGTTCTGGCGACGTGAAATACCACCTTGGCGCTTCGTCGGACCGTGAATTTGACGGCAACAAGGTCCACCTGTCGCTGACCGCCAACCCGTCACACCTTGAAGCGGTAAACCCGGTGGTTCTGGGCAAGGTCCGCGCCAAGCAGGATCAGTTCAACGACACCGAACGCACGATGGTTCTGCCGGTGCTGCTGCACGGCGACGCGGCCTTTGCAGGTCAGGGGGTCGTCGCCGAATGTTTCGGTCTGTCTGGTCTGAAAGGTCATCGCACGGGCGGGACCATCCACATCGTGGTGAACAACCAGATCGGCTTTACCACCGCGCCGTCGTTCAGCCGCTCGTCGCCCTACCCGACCGACATCGCCTTGATGGTCGAGGCTCCGATCTTCCACGTCAACGGTGACGACCCCGAGGCGGTGGTGCATGCCGCCAAGGTGGCGATCGAATTCCGCCAGAAATTCCACAAGGATGTTGTGCTCGATATCTTCTGCTACCGCCGCTTCGGTCACAACGAAGGCGACGAGCCAATGTTCACCAATCCGGCGATGTACACCGAGATCAAGAAACACAAGACCACGCTTCAACTGTATACCGAACGTCTGGTCAAGGATGGCCTGATCCCCGAGGGCGAGATCGAGGATATGAAGGCCGCATTTCAGGCCCGCCTGAATGAAGAGTTCGAATCCGGCAAGAGCTTCAAGCCGAACAAGGCCGACTGGCTGGATGGCCGTTGGTCCGGGTTTGAGCGCGAGCGTGAAGAATATCAGGCCGGCGAAACCGCGATCAAACCGGAAACCATGGCCGACATCGGCGCCGCGCTGGTTCGTGCACCAGAAGGCTTTGATCTGCACAAGACCGTTGGACGGCTCCTGGACAACAAGGCAAAGATGTTTGCCGATGGCACGGGCTTTGACTGGTCAACAGCAGAAGCCTTGGCATTCGGCAGCCTTGTCACCGAAGGAACGCCTGTCCGTCTTGCCGGACAGGATTGCACGCGCGGGACCTTCAGCCACCGGCACTCTGGCCTTGTCGATCAGACCACCGAAGAACGCTATTACCCGTTGAACCACATCCGCACCGGACAGGCTCGGTATGAGGTGATCGACTCGATGCTGTCGGAGTACGCGGTACTTGGTTTTGAGTATGGCTATTCGCTGTCGGAACCCAATGCGCTGACCCTGTGGGAGGCGCAGTTCGGCGACTTCGCCAACGGTGCGCAGATCATGTTCGACCAATTCATCAACTCGGGCGAGTCCAAATGGTTGCGAATGTCGGGCTTGGTGTGCCTGCTGCCGCATGGCTATGAGGGTCAGGGCCCAGAACATTCCTCGGCCCGACCGGAGCGCTTCTTGCAGATGTCGGCACATGACAACTGGATCGTCGCGAATGTTTCGACCCCGGCGAACTATTTCCACATCCTGCGCCGCCAGATCCACCGCAGTTTCCGCAAACCGCTGATCCTTATGACGCCGAAATCGCTGTTGCGTCATCCGATGGCGGTATCCGATGCGGCTGACTTCACCACCGGGTCTTATTTCCACCGGGTGCTGTGGGACGATGCGCAAAAGGGCCATTCCGATCTGGAGCTGAAGCCGGATGCCAAGATCAAGCGGGTCGTCCTGTGCTCGGGCAAGGTCTATTACGACCTGCTGGCAGAACGCGACAAGCGCGGGGCCGACGACATCTATCTTCTGCGGCTGGAACAATTCTACCCCTTCCCGGTTCAATCCATGTGCAAAGAACTGGACCGCTTCAAAGGGGCAGAAATCATCTGGTGTCAGGAAGAACCAAAGAACCAAGGCTACTGGACCTTTGTCGAACCCAATATCGAATGGGTGCTGAACAAGATCGGGGCATCCCAGTTGCGCCCGCGCTATGTGGGCCGCTCGGCCTCGGCGTCACCAGCCACAGGTTTGGCAAGCCGACACAAGACGGAACAAGACGCACTTGTGTCCGAAGCCCTGACATTTTGATCCCCGCGGGGCCGTCCATGGCCCCGCCCGCCCTTGTCAAGAACGCCCGCAGCGGCGTGGAGGAAGACGAAAATGACTGACGTAATGGTTCCCGCCCTTGGTGAATCGGTTTCCGAGGCTACCGTTTCGACCTGGTTCAAAAAGGTCGGCGATGTGGTGAAACAAGACGAGATGCTGTGCGAATTGGAAACCGACAAGGTGTCGGTGGAAGTGCCCGCCCCGGCTTCGGGCATCCTCGCCGAAATCCTCGCGCCCGAAGGCGCAACCGTCGCCGCCTCTGCACGGCTTGGTATCATCTCCGAAGGGGCCACCGCCACCAAGGACGAGCCAAAGGCCAACGAAGCGGCAGCGGTCAATTCTCCAGGTGCGGGTCCGGAAACGGTTGGGGAGCGCAAAGACATAGAAGATGCGCCCTCGGCCAAGAAAGCCTTGGCCGAGGCGGGCCTCAGCCGTGATCAGGTGCAGGGCTCGGGCCGCGATGGCCGCGTCATGAAGGAAGACGTGGCCAAGACTGCGGCCGCGCCTGCGCCCGTCACGTTGCCCACCCCTGCCCCTGCGCCGGCTTCGGTACCGCGCGGTCCGGTCAGTGCGGATGATGCCAGCCGTGAAGAGCGGGTCAAGATGACCCGCCTTCGCGCCACCATCGCCCGCCGCCTGAAAGACGCGCAGAACACCGCCGCCATGCTGACCACCTATAACGAGGTGGACATGTCCGGCATCATGGGTCTGCGCAACGAATACAAGGACGTGTTCGAGAAAAAGCACGGCGTCAAACTGGGCTTCATGTCGTTCTTCGTCAAAGCCTGCACCCACGCCCTGAAAGAAGTGCCCGAGGTCAATGCCGAGATCGATGGCGGCGACGTGATCTACAAACACTACGTCCATATGGGTGTGGCCGTCGGCACGCCCAACGGTCTGGTGGTTCCGGTCGTGCGTGATGCCGACCAGATGGGCTTTGCCGCAATCGAGAAGAAAATCGCCGAGCTTGGCCTGCGCGCCCGCGACGGCAAGCTGTCCATGGCCGAAATGCAGGGTGGATCGTTCACCATTTCCAACGGCGGCGTCTATGGCTCGCTGATGTCCTCGCCCATCCTGAACCCACCGCAATCGGGCATCTTGGGCATGCACAAGATCCAGGAGCGCCCGGTTGTGGTGAACGGCCAGATCGTGATCCGCCCGATGATGTATCTGGCGCTCAGCTATGACCACCGGATCGTCGATGGCAAGGGCGCCGTGACCTTCCTCGTGCGCGTCAAAGAGGCGCTTGAAGATCCGCGCCGGTTGCTGATGGATCTGTAACTTGACGGGGCGGGGTAAACCCCGCCCTCCCCCCTTGCGACGGGCCACGCCCGCCCCAACCAAGGCGCACCATGACACCCGAACTCACCGCCCTTGCTCTCGCCGGCCTTTTGCAAGCCGTGCAGTTCATCCTGTTTGCGGTTCCCGCGAATATGGAGCTTGGCACCGGCTACACGTCTTCCGCCCGCGACAAGCCGCCGTCACGTCAGTTGTCCACCGCAACGGCCCGCTTGCAACGCGCGATGAACAACCACTTCGAGGGATTAATCCTCTTCACCATCGCCGTGGTTGTGGTCACCCTCGGCCAGCAATCCAGCGCGGTCACCCAGGCCGCCGCTTGGGTCTATTTGGCCGCCCGTGTGCTTTATATCCCCGCCTACGCCCTTGGCTGGCGCCCGTGGCGCTCGGTGATTTGGGGCTTTGGCTTTTTCGCAACCCTCACAATGATCGTGGTCAGCTTGATCTGACCCCTTTCATCTGTTCATAAATATCCTTGGGGAGTCCGGGGGGCGAAGCGCCCCCGGCCTCCGCCCTGCAACAGGAGACGACCCATGGCAGAGTTTGACGCAATCATCATCGGTGGTGGCCCCGGCGGCTATGTCTGCGCGATCCGCGCGGCGCAATTGGGGCTGAAAGTGGCCTGCGTCGAAGGCCGGGGCACCCTTGGGGGAACTTGTCTGAATGTCGGTTGCATCCCGTCAAAGGCGTTGTTGAATGCCACGCATCAGGTGCACGAAGTGCATCATAACTTTGAAAAGATGGGCATTATGGGAACAAGTCCCAAGGTCGATTGGACCAAGATGCTGGCCTACAAGGACGATGTCGTCGCAGGCAACACCAAGGGGATCGAATTCCTGTTCAAAAAGAACAAGGTTACCTGGCTGAAAGGTTGGGGCACGATCCCCGCGCCCGGTCAGGTCAAGGTCGGGGATGAGGTTCATACCGCCAAGCATATCGTGATTGCCACCGGGTCCGAGCCATCAAGCCTTCCCGGCGTCACGGTGGACGAGAAAACCATTGTGACCTCGACCGGTGCGCTGGCCTTGGAAAAGCTGCCGAAATCGATGGTCGTCATCGGTGCAGGCGTGATCGGGCTGGAAATGGGCTCGGTCTATGCGCGTCTGGGCGCGCAGGTCACGGTTGTAGAATATCTGGATGCCATCACCCCCGGCATGGATGCCGAGGTTGCCAAATCGTTCCAGCGTATTTTGACCAAGCAGGGCCTGAATTTCGTTCTGGGTGCCGCTGTCAAAGGCGCCGAGGTGACCAAAAAGGGTGCCAAGGTCAGCTACACGTTGCGGAAGGACGACACGGCGCATGAGATCGAGGCTGACGTGGTGCTGGTGGCGACGGGACGCAAACCTTATGTTACCGGACTGGGCCTGGAGGCTCTTGGGGTTGAGATGCTGCCCCGGGGGCAAGTCAAGACCGATGGTCATTTCGCAACCAACATCAAAGGCTTGTATGCGCTTGGTGATGCGATCATCGGCCCGATGCTGGCCCACAAGGCCGAAGACGAAGGGATGGCGCTTGCCGAAATCATGGCGGGCAAACATGGCCATGTGAATTATGGGGTTATCCCCGGTGTGGTTTATACCACACCCGAAGTCGCGTCAGTGGGCGCAACCGAAGAGCAATTAAAGGAACTGGGGCGCGCCTACAAGGTCGGCAAGTTCAGCTTCATGGGCAACGCCCGTGCCAAGGCGGTGTTTCAGGCGGAGGGGTTTGTCAAAATCCTTGCGGACAAGGATACAGACCGCATTCTTGGCTGCCACATCATCGGCCCCGCCGCTGGCGATCTGATCCACGAAGTTTGTGTGGCGATGGAATTTGGCGCATCCGCGCAGGATCTGGCCCTGACCTGCCACGCCCATCCTACCTTTAGCGAAGCCGTGCGCGAAGCCGCCCTTGCCTGCGGTGACGGTGCGATCCACGCCTGACCCCGCTCACCACCCGTCGGGTGTGGTCCGCTGCGGACGGATTCGGGCAGCAAAACAGTGTCGGGGGGCGGACAGCCCCCTATCCGGCCAGATGGCGCAGACCTTGGGTTACATCGGTCCGCACCGCCAGACGCAACCCCGGCTCATCCCCTGCCCGCAGGGCTGCAAGAATCAACCGATGATGGTGGGGCGTTTCTTTGCGACGCAGACGCGAATACAGGGCCCGCATTGTTGGCCCAAGCTGCAACCAGACAGTTTCACAGATGGCAAGCATCGCGGGCGTCTGTGCCCGCAAATACAGTGTCCGGTGAAACTCCAGATTGGTGCGCACATACGCGACAGCATCGTGTTTCAGCACGGCCTCGGCGTTCAGGGCGTTGATCGCAGCCAAGCGGTCAATCAGCGCGAAATGGGCGCGGGGCAAGGCGCGGGCGGCCATCTCGGGTTCCAGCAGCGCGCGGATCGCGGCCAGTTCCTCAATGCGTTCCGGGGTCAACTCGGGGGTGGACACCCGACCCGAGCTGGAGATCGTCAAAGCCCCTTCCGCGACCAAGCGCCGGATCGCCTCACGCGCGGGGGTCATCGACACGCCATAGTCTTTTGCCAGACCACGCAAGGTCAGGGGCTGGCCAGGTGGCAACTCGCCATGCATGACCTGCTGTCGCAGACTGCGATACAGGCGTTCGTGCGCGGCGGCATTCGGAACAGTGGGGCGCGGAGTGATGAGCATGGACTTTAGCCAAGCACTGCTTTTGCTGTGCGGTCAATCCTCGGCATCAATTTGCGGACCAAAGACATAGCCATGCAGGGCCTGACCATCCGTGTGCAGCCAGTTGCGCTGCCCCTGCCAGCGCGGAAACAGCTGTTCCACCTCTGCCCAGAATGCGGGGGAATGGTTCATCTGCGCCAGATGCGCCACCTCATGCGCTGCGACATAATCCAGCACTGACGGCGGTGCCATGATCAGACGCCATGAAAACATCAGCGCGCCGTCATGGGCGCAAGATCCCCACCGGGACCGCGTATCGCGCAAGGTAAGCCGGGAGTACGGGCGGCCAAGACGGTCTGCGTGACGATCGCAGGCAGCGGCCAGGCGGTCACGCGCCATGACCTTCAAGAACGCACCGACACGCACTCCTGCCTGCTGCGGATCGCCCGGAACCAGCAACGAATCATCCTCAAGCCGGACCGAGCGGCCGGTGCCCTGCGTCAGAACACGCATCTGACCTTCGACCGGAACCGCATCACCCAAACCCACAACCCGACGGCCGGGCATCTCGGCAAGAACGCGGCGGATCCAGCCCTCTTGCTCCGAGGCGAAGCGCAGTGCCTCAGACTCACGGGCGCGCAGCGGCATCGACAGGGTCACACGACCATCAAGCCGCGAAACACGCAGCGAAAATCGCCGCGTTCGAGCGGATCGGCGCAGGGTGATTTCAAGGGGCGGAGAACCGGGAAGTTGGGGCATTTGTCGCTCTTGCAAGGCTGGAATAGAATAGCCATCTTGACAACAACGGCAATGGGGCCAAAAGCCTTTGACAGACGCGCGCCCTTGTGGCAAGCGACGCCGACTCTGAATATCCGTAGCCTTAAGGGAAACATCATGCCCAAGGAAGAATGGGGTACGAAGCGTATTTGTCCAACCACCGGAAAACGCTTCTACGACCTGAACCGCACCCCGATCGTCAGCCCCTACACGGGCGAAGTCGTGGATATCGAATCTGCCCGCCGCAAGATGGCGGCCTCGGTCATTGCCCGTGTCGTTCCTGAAAAGGACGATGAAGTGCTGGTTGATGATCTGGAAGCCGATGACGATCTGCTGGAAGCCGCAACAGATGATGCGGATCTGGACGATGATCTGCTGGAAGATGATGCCGATGACAATGTCTCGCTTGATGAATTGGCCGATGTGGCCGGTGACGAAGACGAGGTTTAAGATTTCGCGTGGGCGCGGAACTTGGGGTAAAATACCACTTGCACCCCCCTGCGCCCTCGCCTAAATACCGCGCATCGGAACGCAAACGTGACGATATCCCGGCGGGGTCATAGCTCAGATGGGAGAGCGCTTGAATGGCATTCAAGAGGTCCGCGGTTCGATCCCGCGTGGCTCCACCAAACTTATATTTTTCAAGGACTTAGGATAGCAGAGATGCAGGTGCGGCACCAAAGGGTGACACACGATGCTAATTCATGCTTACCTGACACGCTCCCGGCACAGCATATTCTACTTCCGCTGGCCCCTCCGCCCATGTGCTGCTAACAAAGATCGACGCAGCATCCGGCTCTCGTTGCAGACACGATGCCCGAGGCAAGCCGCTGCATTTGCCCGTGAATTAGCTGCGTTCGGCACATCGCTAGGGCGAACGGGAGAATACCGCACAATGCGGCACGATGAACTTCGCAAGGTGGTGCATGCGGCCTTCAAGGCCCGACTAGTCAAGATGCTTGATGGCATTGGCGCGGATGGCCCGATGTCAGAACTGGCACGCGCCCCCCTCCAGACCAGCCAGATGCTCACAGAGGGCACGCCGGAGGATTTCCGGGCCATTGCCCTAGCCGATGACCCGATGCCCTTCCTGAACCGTTTCTGCGCCTCCAGCGGCCTCCCTCAATCCGAGGCAGAGGATCGGCCCGAACGCCTGCTCCGCGAAATTCAAATGGCTTGGCGCGACATGCTAAGAGAGTTCGGGAAGCATCACGCCGCCCTCAATCATTACGACTTCAACAGCACTGGCGTTGCGGCACCGACCCCGGAACCTGCACCAGCATCAGCGGCACCTGAGGGCATCAGCTTGGCAGACGCGATAGCGGAGTATATCGCAGAGAACCGCCGCGCAGAGAGTTGGGAGTTTGGCACGTTCGGGAAGAAGCAGGCCGCGCTTGACGCACTGACAGAGTTGCTTGGCACCGACACCAAGATAGGGACCATCACCAAGCTACACGCAAGAGACGTGAAGCAGGTTGTGTCCAACCTACCACCGAACAGGAACAAACAACAGGCAACCCGCCACCTGACCATAAGAGAGGCCGCAGCACTTCCCGGCATTGCGCCAATGTCCACAGTCACCGTGAACAGCTATATCAGCATCTATCAGAGTTTCTTCGATTGGGCTGAGAAGAACGGACATACTGAGACGAACCCGTTTGAGGGCATGCGGGTGCTGGGCAATCGGAAGGATAGAGGGGAACAGCGCCAAGCGTACAAGCCAGAGGCACTGCAAGCTGTGTATCTGGAAATAACACAGAACACCCGTGGACTGGTCAAAATGCAGAGCCACAAGTGGGCCATTTTAATAGGCATCTTTACCGGTGCGAGGCTCAATGAGATTTGCCAACTAGATGCTGCGGACCTTCAACAGCAAGAGGGCATATGGTTTTTCAACATGTTTGACGACAGCGAAGACGATGGTAGCAATAAAAGGTTCAAGAACACAGCATCCCGTCGCAAAGTTCCCGTGCACTTTAAATTGCTGGAACTAGGGCTGCTCGACTATCACCGTGACATGTTGAACCGAACAACTAGCCGCATGTTCCCGGACTATACATACGAACCCAAGGCGGGTTATGGACGCAAACTTAGCACATGGTTCAACACTGTTCTTACGCCCGAACTCCGCATCAAGTCCAAGGCGCATGTATTCCACGGTCTGCGGCACACGATGGTGACGCGACTTCTACAAGCTGGAGTGGAAGAAGCCGTCTCTAAATCTATCGTCGGACATGAACGCACGGGAGTAACACAGGGTACATATAATCGGGAAGGCTATACGCTATTGCAGTTGCAGCAGGCCATCAATAAGTACACCGTCCCTATCACTTGAGGCAGGGCGTGCTATCATGGCACCAACGAGTTCCGCATTCAACTTCACCGCGCTTTGCCTCCTCAAGTTCGGGACACCTTGAGCTACTCCCCAAGTCTTGGACAGTTTCGGGGATGATTTAAGCTACTGCCTGCTCCTGCTGATCGGTTTGGGTT
>JBKBOF010000060.1:0-16439 GCA_046294955.1 Paracoccaceae bacterium | reverse complement strand
ATCCGGACCGAGGATGGCTCGGATCCCTGCCAGCTGTATCAGCTTTTGAAGGACGAGCAGGGAAATGCGGTTGCCGAATTCAGCATGTTCAATCTGCCCACTGGTGGACAGGCTGTTGCCGGGGCCACAGTCGTTGTCCCGCTGGAAACCCTGCTGACCGAAAACCTGTTGGTCGCGGTGGATGGCAGTAAGGCTAAGGTTTATCCGTTCAACTTCTGTTCGACCATCGGCTGTGTGTCGCGCATCGGCTTTACTTCGGCCGAGGTGGACCAGTTCAAGAAAGGAGCCAAGGCGGTGTTGACCATCGTTCCAGTTGTGGCGCCGGACCAGAAAGTGTCTGTCGAACTGTCGCTGAAGGGCTTTACCGCTGGTTACGCCGCCGTGTCGGCAACCAACCCCTGACACGATCTTTCGACACGAGTTCGGGGGCCGCGTCCGCGTGACGCGGCCTTTTTCATGCGGCGATCATACCCGCCGCAGAACCAGAACCGCATTCAGCCCGCCAAACGCAAAGGCATTCGACAACGCCACATCGACCGACGCCATTCGGGCGGCGTTGGGTACGACATCCAACGGACAGTCCGGATCTTCCTGCTGGTAGCCCAGCGTGGGCGCGATGATGCCGTCTCGCACCGCCATGATGCAGGCCAACATCTCTACTGCACCGGTGCCACCTATCAAATGCCCATGCGCAGATTTGGTCGAAGACACCAAGGGAAGGTCAGTCCCGAACACGGTCCTGATCGCAGCCGATTCGTTGCGGTCATTCGCCGTGGTTCCGGTGCCATGGGCGTTGATATAGCCCACCTGATCCGGCGAAAGCCCCGCGTCAGACAAGGCATCACGCATCGTGCGCACAGCGCCTTCGACCGAGGGCATCACGATATCATGGGCATCGGACGACATGGCAAACCCAATGACCTCGGCCAGAATTTCGGCCCTGCGGGCGCGAGCGCGGTCGTAGTCTTCGAACACGAACACCGCCGCCCCTTCGCCCTGCACCATGCCCGACCGATTGGCCGAAAACGGGCGGCACGCATCAGAGGCCATCACGCGCAGCCCTTCCCAGGCTTTTAGCCCACCGAAGGTCAGCATCGCTTCGGCCCCACCGGTCAGCATGACGGGGGCCGCTCCGGTGCGCACCATCTGAAACGCCAGACCCATGGCGTGATTGGAACTGGCGCAAGCGGTTGATATGGTAAACGCTGGCCCTTTCAGGCCGTAGGTCATGCTGATGTGGCTGACCCCGGCACTGGCCATCAGGCGCGGCACGGTCAAAGGATGCACCCGGTTTTTGCCTCCGGCGTAAACAGCGCGGAAGCTGTCGTCGATGGTGCCCAGCCCGCCCCCGGCCGTGCCAAGGATGACCCCGCTGCGCAGGGCAAGCGCGTCATCAAACACCAACCCGGATTGCGTGACCGCCTGTTGCGCCGACCAAAGGGCAAACTGGGTCATCCGGTCATAGAGGCCAAGGGCGCGCAGATCGAAATGCTCGGACGCCGTCCAGTTGCGAACCTGCGCGGCGATCCGGATCGACAGACGATCCACGTCGGGAATATCCAACGGACCAATTCCGCAGCGCCCATCCGCCAAGGCCGAAAGCGTTTGCGGCACGTCATGCCCCAAGGCGTTGATCGTGCCGGCCCCGGTGATGACAACCCTGTGCATGGGTGGTCAGGCCGCCCTTTGCGACACCAGACCTTCGACAGCCGCCACGATCGCCCCGACCGAGGACAGATCGAAATCACTGGTGCCGGGATCGTTCGCGTTGAACGGCACCGATATGTCGAAGGTTTCTTCCAGTGCGAAGATCAACTCCACCATGGCCAGACTGTCCAGCGCCAGCTCGTCCAACCGGGTAGCCGACGTCAGATCAGAGGGGTTTAGCAACGCCTTTTCGGCAATGATCGCGATGATGGTCTGTGCTGTCTGGCTCATGTGATCATCCTTCCTTTGCGCATACAGTATAGGAAGTGTTCATGACTTTTGAATGACTTTCTCGATTTCAGCCACTTTGGCAGCCAGACGCGGCAAACGACGCAGGGCTTTTTGCATTTCGACATGGCTTTCCAACTTGACCGCAGGATAGCCCAAAAGCACCCGACCCGCCGGGGCATTGGTGAACACCTTGGTCGCCCCACCGCAGATCACATCGTCACCGACAAAGATATTGTCATTTACGCCACATTGTCCGGCCAACACCACACGGTCGCCGATCCGGGCCGATCCGGCGATGCCGACCTGACCACACAGCAGACAGTCGCGCCCGACCCGCACGTTGTGGCCGATGTGAACCTGATTGTCGAGTTTTGAGCCGCTTCCGATACTTGTGTCGCGGATCGTGCCACGGTCGATACAGACATTCGCACCGATTTCGACATCGTCACCAATGCTGACTGCGCCAAGCGAATGGATACGTGTCCAGCTTTGGGCGCGGATCTGATCGCGTTGTCCAAGGGTTTCGCGGATCTCTTCGACGCCGGATTTTTCAGGCGTGACAAAGGAAAAACCGTCTGCCCCGATCACCGCGCCGGGCTGACAGATGAACCGTGCCCCGATGGTCACGCGCGCCCCGATCCGCGCACCTTGCAGGATAAGCGCATCCGGCCCGATTGTCGCCCCTTCGGCAATGCTGACATGGCTGGCAATCCGCGCATTTGCACCGATCCTGACCCCGGCACCGATCGACACAAACGGGCCGATCGCCGCGGCATCCCCAATCTGTGCACTGGGATCGATGACGGTCATCGGGTGGATACCGGGTGCAATCGCAGGACCGGGATCAAGCATCACGGTCAAACCCGCCATCGCCAGCCGCCCGCGCGGGGCGAATATGGCGGCCTTCAGACCAAGCGCCTGCCAATCGGCCCCTGGCCACAGCATGGCCGCACGCGCCTGACCTTGCGCCAGACCATCGGCGTATTTGGGGTTGACCGCCAAAGCCAGATCTTCGGGCCCCGCCTCTTGCGGTTCTGCCGCACCGCGCACCATCAGGCTGCCGTCCCCCGCAAACTCTGCACCAAGGGCGGTCGCTATGTCCGCTATGCTATGGGCCATGATCCACGCTCCTTCGGTCGCATATGTGCAACCGGGTGCGTTTTACCCCCGAACGGCTGGCAAGACCACCCCGGCCGCTTCGAGGGCTTGAAACAGTTTGGCATCACGGCCGTAGATGTCGCGACGATAGGTCATCTGGCCTTTGGCACCCGGAAAGGCGGTAAAATATACCAGATGGATCGGCAACTCCTGATCCAGTTTGACAGTCGTTTCGCGCCCCGTATTCAAATGACGGGAAAAATCACCCTGCGGATCGTTGGACTGGGTCGACAGCAGGGCATAGGCAAAGTCGAACGGATCGGCCAGACGGATACAGCCATGACTGTAGGCCCGCACATCGTTACTGAACAGATTTTTTGCCGGAGTATCATGTAGATAGATGTTGTACTTGTTGGGGAACATGAACTTCACCTTGCCAAGAGCGTTGCCATCAGACGGCGGCTGGCGCAGACCAAAGGGGAACGTCCGGGCCGAATAACCAGCGAAGTTGACGGCACCGCGCGGCACAACACGCCCACGTCCGTCGATCACCTGCAAATGGCTTACGGCGTTCGGGTTGCGCTGCAACAACGGCAGATATTCGTTCACGATGATCGACCGCGGCACCCCCCAGCTGGGGTTGACCACCATATGCGCCATGACATCGGAAAACTCGGGCGTGTGCTGGTCCGGTACATTCTTTCCTATCACCGAGCGGGTTTCGAACGTCACCTTGCCATGGTCGATGATCTTGGCAGTGAAGTCCGGCAGGTTGACCCAGACGTGTCGGTCACCCAACGGCGCATCCCCCATCCAACGCAACCTCTCCAGCGCAACGATGATGGATTTCATCCGCTCTTCCGGCGCGATATTCAACTGGTTCAAGGTTCCTTCATAAGCACTGCCATCGGCAATCAGGCCATGATCAAGCTGAAACCGCTGCACCGCCGACTGGATCGCGGCGTCAAAGGTGCGTGTGGCCGACCGGTCAAGATAGCCCATGGCCATCAGCCGATCCCGCAGTGCCACCACGGCGGGGCCGGTATCACCGGGCACAAGGCTTTTGGCCGGAACCACCGGCCCCCAACCACCGTTTGCAATCCGCACCTCAAGCGCAAGTTTTGCACGCATCATCTGCGCGTAGCGCGGCGATTTCGGCAACAGGTCGTGCAGCAGTTCGGCCGGATTGCGCGATTGCATCTGCGCCAGCAACATGGCCGGGTCTGGCCTGACAATGTCGCGCACGATGCCCGCATCAATCTTTTTGGGGTCAAGCGCCCCTGATCTGATGTCGCGCGCATAGGCCAGAAAGGCCCGCGTCAAAGCGACTTCTGCGCGGGCGCGATCCCCTTCGGTGCGGGCAAAGGTCAGTTGTGCGATCAAGGCCGTCACGTCATAGCGCAAGGTGGGCAAGCCGTGGTCGCCCGCACGCGACAGCGCCGCGAACAATGCCGAACGGCGCTGAACATCATGCGCGTCGTCGCCTGTCCAGAGCGTGCGATAGCCATTGTCACGATAGAATGCGGCAACCGCATCATCCTCGGCTGCAGCAACAGCCACGGATTGGACGAACGGGCTGGGAAAATCCTGCGCGCGGGCGGGAAACGAAAGGGCAAGCACAAGAAGCGAAGCTGACAGCAACAGAGCGCGCGCGCCACCCGCACCATTCGAAAGAGTCATTGTAAAATCGCCTTGTGATCCCGTGTCATATTTCCGCGACTTTCCGCGAAGTTGACGGCACTGTCCATTCACGTTCCGGCCATGAGGTCACATCCAACGTCGATTGCGTTACTTTTTCGCAACGATCGGATGAGAAACATGCAGCGCATTGGATCAATGACTTTCAGCAAAAATTTGCCGATGGCCGCTAAAACGGGCGCAGGCGGAGAATCTGCCCTTGGGTTGCGAATCGAGCTGTGGCATAAGCTAGGCACACTTGGGGATAAGTGCAGACGAACCGCCGTCTAGGTGGTCAGAATTCGACGGGACAGGCGCTAAGAATGGCAGATACATCACGGTTGGGTTTGACGCGGCGCGGGCTGATGGGCGCTTTTGCAGCGTCCTTGGTTGTTGCGGCTCCGACCTATTCAAACGCTTTCGGTCTTTTGCGGGGTGCCGGTGATATCCGTCGCATCCGGATGTACTCAGGCCGAACCGGGGAAAGCATCGATACGATCTATTGGGTCGAGGGCGAGTACATCCCCGAAGTCTTGAAAGAAATCAACCACTTCATGCGCGATTGGCGGTCCGGCGATGCCATCAAGATCGATCCGCGCACTGTGGATATCATGGCAGCCTCGCATCGTCTGATGGATGTGACAGAGCCCTACATGATGCTGTCAGGCTATCGCAGCCCCAAGACGAATGCCATGTTGCGGTCGCAGTCGAGCGGTGTCGCCAGAAATTCGCTTCACCTGCGCGGCCAGGCAGCGGATCTGCGGCTCAAGTCGCGCTCGGTGGGCCAGATGGCGAAGGCTGCCTCGGCCTGTGCCTCGGGCGGGGTCGGGAAATATTCACGATCAAACTTCGTTCATATGGATTGTGGCCCGGTTCGCACTTGGGGCGGTTGACGCGGCAATTGATAGACTTTTCAGTACAAAGGCACCTCTAGGGGTGCCTTTCTAGTGTCGAAGGCTGTTTCTGGATCTGCGCTAATCGGCATCCAATGCATTGGCCTGGCCCGCGACCTCGCGCCCACGAAATCCCATAGCCACGACGAACTTTTCCGAACTGTCGGACCGGCTGGCGGGCGGTTTGACATTCGCCACCTTGCGGAAATTCTTCTTCAGCATCGCTTGCATCGCATTTTCTGCCCCTCCCGCCAAAACCTTTGCCACAAAGGTTCCGTCGTCTTCCAGCACATCAAAGGCAAATTCCAGCGCCGCCTCGATCAGCGCGACGATCCGCAGGTGATCTGTCGCCTTGTGGCCTGAAGCCGCAGCAGCCATGTCAGACATCACGACATCCGCCCTGCCCCCGAGCCACCCTTTCACCAGAGCATCCGCGTCATCCGACAAGAAATCCAACTGGTGCAGCTCAGCGCCGGGAATCGGCTCCACCACTTGCAAATCCACCCCGAGCACGGTGCCTGCGGGTTTTTTCGGATTTTGCGACAAGGCATTGACCCGCGCCACCGCCACTTGACACCAGCCTCCGGGCGCACAGCCAAGGTCAACCACCCGAGCGCCGGGCCGCAGAAATCCATAGCGGTCGTCGAGTTCGAGGATCTTGTAGGCCGCGCGCCCGCGATAGCCTTCTTTCTTTGCTCGAATCACATAGGGGTCGTTCAATTGCCGTTCCAGCCAAAGCGTGGACGACAATTTTCGCCCCTTGGCCGTCTTGACCCGCACCCGCAATTCACGTTGGCCCCGGCCAGAGGTGGTCTTGTCGGTCATGTAAATGGTCCTTCGGTCAGCACGCCATCGGCGGTCATCTGGGCATATAGCAACCCTTCGCGCAGACCACGATCGGCCACCGAAAGGCGATCAGTCGGCCATACCCGCATCAGCGCCTGAAGGATAGCCGCGCCGGACATGATCAACGCATGCCTGTCACGGCCTATGCGGGGATCAGTCCGCCTGCCTTCAGGACCAAGCGCCAGATAGTCGCGGATCACAAAGTCGATCTGGTCACTGGTCATCTGCAAGCCGTCCACTTTGGTCCGGTCATACCGGCGCAGGCCAAGGTAGCTGGCGGCCACTGTCGTTACCGTGCCCGAGGTGCCGATGATCTGAAAGCCTTCACGTGGATGCTGGGCATTATAGGGCGAAAAGCTTGCAAGTTGTTCTTCAAAAAACCAACTCATCAACGCAAAGCGGGCGGCATCATCCTCGACGTCGCCGAACTGGTCGCGCAGGGTGGCAACGCCAAGTGGCACCGAAATCCAATCCACCACCTTGGCCCCGTCGTCGGGCTGGGCGTTGAAACCGGTGTGCAGGCTCATGATCGCGCGGGGGCGGTTTTCAGAACGTACTCCAGACAGGTCGATCCAGACCAGTTCCGTCGATCCGCCGCCGATATCCACCACCAAAAGTTGCTCGGTGCGCACATTGACCAAAGGGGCGCAGGAAATGACGGCGAGCCGCGCCTCTTCCTCGGGGGGAATAATCTCAAGCGCCAAACCGGTTTCGCGTTTGACTTGGCGGATGAAATCACGGGCATTGCGGGCACGGCGGCAAGCTTCGGTTGCCACAAGTCGCATCCTGTGAACGCCGTGGCGTTCGATCTTTTTCTGACAGATCCGAAGGGCCTGAACCGTTCGTCCCATCGAGGCACGCGAAAGCCTGCCCGAGGCTTCAAGCCCCACGCCAAGTTGGACAGTCTTCGAGAAGCTGTCGACGACCGTGAACTGACTGCCCTTGGGTTGGGCAATCAGCATCCGGCAACTGTTTGTGCCAAGGTCCAGTGCCGCGTATAGCGTGCCCTGCCCCGGCCGATGAGGGGGTAACGACTCGACGACACGGGATCCGCTGTCAGGATCAACCGGTGTTTGCGACACGTCCCCCCCTCGGGGACGCTCGGGCGTCATAAACCGCCCTCCATATGTGGTTATGTCAAAGGTATAGCTGATCCCCCCATCCCGCAAGCGCTGTTGCAAACATGTTCGCCCGTCATTGGCTGGATGCATGATCTGCATGAGAATTTTTCGCAATTGACCCGGTCGCAGCCAATCGGACCTTGCGCTATTGTCGCCGCCAGCGTGGTGCGGGTCGCATCCGCGTTGCACCATGTCGAAAACGCACTCTCTTGTCGTAAATGGACGATTAGAACGGTGTCAGCAGGGTCAGGGGAATCAGAGCATGGCGGACGTAACGGTGGTCTTTTGGCGCGACATCCCGGCTCAGGTGATTGTGGGCAAGGGTCGTCGTGGCGCCAAAGCACAGCTTCCGGAACGCTTTGAGCAGGCAATCGACCGATGCGCGATGAAGATCGGCGCAAAAGATGCCGATGCCTATCTGGCTGAGTGGCGCAAAGCGCCGGCGTATGAAGTGGAGGGCGAGCAAGAGGATGTCGCCCGCACCGAAGCTGCGCGGCTGGATGCCGAGTATGACACCGAACGTCTGAAAGCACTGATCGCTGCGGATGGCTGGGCAAAAGCCTGAGGCACCGTGCATGACCTTGAGGGAGAGAGTGATGGCTCTGTTCAATTTCCGCGCCAAGAGCGCGCAAACCCCGGCTACGGCGCAGGGTCAACTGGAAACCTTCCTGACAGGCTATTCCATCGAGGTCATGCCGCGCACCGCCGAAAAGGTGGAAGATTTCCGGACACTTCTGCCAAGCGGCACGCGCGTCTATATCGCGCACATCGACGGCACGCCGATTGAAGACATGGTGGCGACGGCGGCGCGCTTGTCGCATGAAGGGTTCACCCCGATGCCGCATTTCCCGGCGCGCATCATAAAGGACAAGGCAACTTTGACCGATTGGGTCAACCGCTACCGCGATGCGGGTGTGCGTCAGGGGTTGTTGTTGGCGGGAGGTGTTGTGGAACCGGTGGGGGATTTTGCGACCTCGATGCAACTGCTGGACTCCGGCGTGTTCGCAGAATTTGATCGCCTGCATGTCGCGGGGCATCCTGAAGGCAACAAGGACATCGATCCCGATGGGTCGGACCGGATGGTGATGGAGGCCGCGCGGTGGAAGTCGGCTTTCGCAGAGCGCACGGATGCCAAGATGGCGATGGCAACACAATTCTGCTTTGATGCTGCTCCGGTGATTGACTGGGTCACGCGGTTGCAGGCCGAAGGCGTGACATTGCCGGTGCATATCGGGGTCGCCGGGCCTGCCAAGTTGCAGACCCTGATCAAATTCGCAATTGCCTGTGGTGTTGGCCCCTCGTTGAAGGTTCTGCAAAAACGGGCGATGGATGTGACCAAGTTGTTGCTGCCCTATGAGCCAACCGATGTGTTGGCGGCTCTGGCGGCGCACAAGACTGCCAACCCCGATTTCGGGATCGAGCAGGTTCATTTCTTCCCGTTGGGCGGGATCAAGACCAATGCCCAATGGGTGACAGAACATGGCGGTGCCGCAGGCAAACCCGCTAAAGCCGCTTAACAATAAGGTTGAAGAATGACCCGCACCGTCCTTGAATCGAAAACCAAAACTGTGATCATCGGCTTTGACGAACCCTTTTGCGTGATTGGTGAGCGGATCAACCCGACAGGTCGCAAGAAGCTTGCCGCCGAGTTGGAATCAGGAAATTTTGAAACCGTTGTACGCGATGCGCTGGAGCAGGTCGCGTGTGGGGCAACTGTGCTTGATGTGAATTCGGGCGCGGTTTTCACCAATAGGATGGCAGAAGACCCGCGCTACGCCGACAACAACTTTGTCGAACCTCCACTGATGAAAGCTCTGATCGAGATCATTCAGGCCACGGTGGACGTGCCGTTGTGCATCGATTCGTCCGTTCCAGCCGCGCTCGAGGCCGGTTTGGCCGCGTGTGAAGGCCGCCCCTTGCTGAATTCGGTCACCGGCGAAGAGGACCGGATGGAACTGGTTCTGCCTCTGGTGAAGAAATACAACGTGCCGGTAGTCGCAATTTCGAACGACGATAGCGGCATTTCTCCAGACCCCGATGTGCGCTTTGCCGTGGCCAAAAGGATCGTCCAGCGCGCGGCCGATTTCGGGATTCCGGCGCATGACATCGTCGTGGACCCGCTGGTGATGCCTGTCGGCGCGATGGGCAGCGCGGGGCAGCAAGTGTTTGCTCTGGTGCGGCGTTTGCGCGAGGAGCTGGGCGTGAACACCACCTGCGGCGCGTCCAACATCTCGTTCGGCCTGCCGCATCGGCACGGGATCAACGCGGCCTTTTTGCCGATGGCGATTGGCGCAGGTATGACATCTGCCATCATGAATCCGGTGCGCCAGGTCGAGATGGAGGCAATCCGTGCTGCCAACTTCCTGATGAACCACGATTCCAATGGCGGCGAATGGATCCGGTTTGCCAAGGTTCTGGAAGCGGTCGAAGGTGGGATGAGCTTTGCCGATGCCTCCTCCGCCGCCAGCCAAGCCGCAGGGGGCCGTCGCGGCGGTCGTCGCGGTCGCGCTTAGGTGCCAGCAGTGCGGTCAGCGATTGCCTTGAACAGCGCCGATCAGCCCATGGAAACCTGGGCCGACCCCACGCGCGGCTCGGTGCGCTGGCAAAGTCTGTTCTCGGCAGAGACAACCCCGACCGACAGTCTGACCTGCGGTGTTGCCCATGTGGCAAAAGGCGATACGTTCACGCTGCACAGTCACGCCCAGGCCGAAGTGTATTTCGGCCTCTCAGGGCAAGGCACGGTGATGGTGGACGGCCAGCCCTTTGCCATGGCGCCCGGAGTGGCACTGTTCATTCCCGGGGGTGCGGTGCATGGCATCCTGCGGGCCGCCGAAGAAATGAGTTGGTTCTACGCCTTTGCCGCAAACGCGTTTGATGAAATCCACTATGACTTCCAGACGGCACAGACCGTCGCATTGCAGTCGCCGCCCGCCGGTCTAGAACCATCGGGTGAGCAGGAGTAAACTGATGTCGGACGACGCACTAGTGATCTTCACCCCTTCGGGAAAAAGGGGACGGTTTCCTCTTGGCACCCCGGTTCTGACAGCCGCGCGACAGCTTGGGGTGGATCTAGACTCTGTATGCGGCGGGCGCGGTATTTGTTCAAAATGCCAGATCAGCCCCGGCTATGGCGAGTTCCCCAAACATGGCGTGACTGTGCATGACGATGCGTTGACCGAATGGAACGCGGTTGAGGATCGTTACAAGTCCAAGCGCGGGATGCTGGATGGCCGCCGTCTGGGCTGTCAAGCCCAGGTCATGGGCGACGTTGTCATCGACGTGCCGCCGGAAAGTCAGGTCCACAAGCAGGTTATCCGCAAGTCGGCGACCGAGCGGGTCATCGAGATGGATCCAGCCACGCGCTTGCTTTACGTCGAGGTGGCTGAACCAGACATGCACGAACCATCGGGCGATTTCGAACGCCTTGCGGCGGCGCTGCGCGATCAGTGGCAGGTGGCGGATGTGGCCGCAGATCTTGCGATCCTGCGCCGTCTGCAACCGGTGCTGCGCAAGGGCGCGTGGAAGGTCACGGTGGCGCTGCACAAGGGCAACCATGACGCACGGCCGCAGATTTTGGATATATGGCCCGGCTTTCATGACGGTGCCATCCATGGACTGGCGATTGACCTTGGATCGACCACCATCGCAGCACACCTATGCGATCTGCGCGACGGGCGGGTGCTCGCCTCGGGTGGGGTGATGAACCCTCAGATCCGCTTTGGTGAAGATCTGATGAGCCGGGTATCATATGTGATGATGAACGCCGGCGGCGATGTGGAGATGACCCGCGTCGTGCGTGAGGCCATCAATGCGCTGGCTGTGTCGATATCGGCCGAAGGCGGCGTTGATCCCAACAGCATTTACGAAGCTGTCGTGGTCTGCAACCCGGTGATGCACCATCTTTTGCTGGGCATTGATCCGGTCGAACTTGGGCAGGCACCCTTTGCACTGGCCACCTCGGGCAGCCTGTCCCTTGACGCGCGCGATCTTGACATGACCGCCGTCAACCGGGCGGCACGGGTCTATATGCTGCCGTGCATCGCGGGTCATGTCGGTGCCGATGCGGCGGCGGTGGCCTTGTCGGAAGAACCGAACAAGTCGGAAGACATGGTTCTGATTGTCGATGTGGGCACCAATGCAGAACTGCTTTTGGGTAACAAGACAAAGGTTCTGGCCTGTTCGTCACCCACAGGCCCGGCATTCGAAGGCGCACAGATTTCCAGCGGTCAGCGCGCCGCCCCCGGTGCGATCGAACGGGTCGAAATTGACCCGGTATCCAAAGAGCCGCGCTTTCGGGTGATCGGGTCCGAGTTGTGGTCAGACGACCCCGGCTTTGCGGACGCCACTGCCACCAGCGGCATCTCGGGCATTTGCGGGTCCGGCATCATTGAAGCAGTGGCAGAGATGCGCATGGCCGGGCTGGTCGATCCGGGTGGGTTGATTGGTGGGCCAGATCAAACCGGCACTCAGCGATCGGTCCCCGAAGGCCGGACCCACAGTTACCTGCTGCATGACAGCAGCGCCGACGGTGGGCCGCGCATCATGGTGACCCAAGGCGATATTCGCGCGATCCAACTGGCCAAATCGGCGCTTTATGCCGGCGCACGTCTGTTGATGGACGAGATGGGGATAGACCATGTGGATCGGGTGACTTTGGCCGGAGCATTCGGTGCGCATATCAGCCCAAAGCATGCCATGGTTCTGGGCATGATCCCCGATGCCCCCTTGGACAAGGTGACAAGCGCCGGAAATGCGGCTGGCACCGGCGCACGGATCGCGCTGTGCAATGTGGCGGCACGCGACCAGATCGAAGCTGTTGTGCGTCAGATCCACAAGGTTGAAACCGCCATCGCACCACGATTTCAAGAGCATTTCGTGAATGCCAACGCGATCCCGCATGCCATTGACAGCTTTCCGTCCCTTTCGGCAGTCGTGACCCTGCCCGATGTTTCGTTCAACACGTCTGGCGGCGGGCGCGAAGCGAGGCGGCGGCGCGGATTATAAGTATGTTTTCGGGCTGGCAATGTAGCACTCGCATGGTAACGTCTCGCGCATGACCGAAACTCCCCTCAACGGCTCTGAGGTCTGCCTGCTGCTGGAACGTGTCGCGAGGCAAGACCGCGCGGCTTTTGTTGCTTTGTATCACACGGCCGGCCCGAAACTTATGGGCGTGCTGCTGCGTATCCTTGGCACAAGGTCTGAGGCAGAGGATGCGTTGCAAGAGGTATTTACCAGAGTCTGGCTGCGCGCAGGACGGTTTGACCCGTCGCGAGGCGTCGGCATGACCTGGTTGGTGGCTTTGTCACGTAACCACGCGATTGACCGTTTACGCACCCGCAAGCCTGAGCAGTCCGCAGATGGTGAAGCAGAGTTGATCCCTGATGCCGCCCCCCACGCAGAAACCAGGCTGATCGCGCAAGGCGAGGCACGTCGGGTGTCTGACTGTTTCGACACCTTGGAACCGGCGCGCGCCGCCGCGGTACGCGGCGCCTATCTGGACGGATTGTCCTATGATGCGTTGGCTGAACGTCACGGGATCCCATTGAACACCATGCGCACCTGGTTGCGCCGCAGCCTGCAGAAGCTGAAGGAGTGTCTGGATCAATGACCGATATTCCGTTGCCCACCCAACAAGACGATGACACCTTGGCCGGAGAATATGTTCTGGGCGTACTTAACCTGACGGATAGACTGGCGGCTGAAGCACGTTTGAAAACCGATCCTGCATTTGCCGCCCAAGTGGTGCGGTGGGAGTCGCATTTTGCCCCGTTGAACGAAGGCTATGCCTCGGTTCCTGTGCCAGACGGTCTTTTTTCCGAAATTGAAGCGCGTCTGTTCCCTGTGGCTCCTTCCTCTCGCACACGATGGCACATGTGGCTGGCTGGCGCACTTACAGCCGCTGCCATCATGGTTGCCCTTCTGATGCTGATGCCGCCTTCCAGCCCCGGCAGGGTGATCGCAAACCTTGGTGCACCAGACGCAGTAGTGGCCTATCAGGCGCGTCACGACAGCGGCCATCTGATTGTGAGCCGCATCACAGGGTCGGCGCCCCCTGCCGGCCAGACCCATGAACTTTGGGTCATCGCACCAGGGGCCGCTCCTGTATCACTCGGGGTGATTGGACTTCAACCACTTGACGTCGAATACCCGCTTCCACCGTCCGGCTGGGTGCTTG
This sequence comes from Paracoccaceae bacterium, assembly GCA_046294955.1. Taxonomy (GTDB): domain Bacteria; phylum Pseudomonadota; class Alphaproteobacteria; order Rhodobacterales; family Rhodobacteraceae; genus Pseudotabrizicola. Next base: position 2,691 of record JBKBOF010000060.1, on the reverse strand, counting down.
CAATTTCGGTTGAACCAGAGGGAGGTTCGCCCACAGGTGCCCCCACGGGCCCAGTTATACTTACGGCAGAAGTCGGTGCATGATCACAACTTTGGCCCCAACCGGCCCAAAGCGGCTCCGTTCCACAAACACCGTGGGGCGGCACTTGGTGAATCCAGCGTGGTTGCTTGCAGGCATGGCCTGATCCGCACCCACCGCCGACAAGACCAGGAACTGGCCTGACTACAACGCAGAACTGAAACACCGCGGATCGCTGACGATCTCTTGGCCGTCAGGCGATTGCTTGCACTCGCCGTCGGTTCAAGAACAAACGGCGAGCACCGTCACAGCCTGTCGGCATGCTTCCCACGACCTACGCCAGACCAACCCGACCTTGATGGGCGTGAAGCTTGATGGTCTTGAAGACAGTCTCGACGGTGGCACTATCGCAGGGGTCAGCCGCTGCCCTCTTGGCGCGACTGTGGGTCGCGGACATGGGCGGCTGAAGTGCAGTTTTACGGCAGCGCGGCCCGATCTGCGCGCTGGTGTCAGGCCGGGCAAGGGTTCAGGCGGCGCAGCTGGCCCAAGGCGACGCATGTTGTAGGCGAGGTTCTTCATCCCGATCTTTGCCTTGGCGCGGACCATGCCGATCGTGCGCACGAGGGTGCCGCCCATGTCATTGGCATGCGCGCCGAAAATATGCTCGACCCGGACCCGCACCGTCGATTTGGTCCGGTTGCTGCCCTCGCCCTGTTCGGTCAGCAGCTTGCCGCGCTTGCCCTTGCCGTGGATGTGGCTGGTCAGCTTCGCGGCCTTAAGCGACGCTTCCATTTACTCGGACCAAATAGCATCTCATGCCGGTGCCTAGAAATGTCCCCTCTCGCGTATGCAAGCATACGCTGCCGTGCAGCGGATGCGTACCAGAACACGGGTATCCGAAGTATGCTCAACCTTGGCCATGGCCGGTCTCCTCTGTGGTGTGGTTCGCAAAGCCACCATAGAGACCCAAGGCTCGGTTATGGCCGCCTGCTGCGCAATTTTGGGTGCTGCGCAGGCGGCCAAAACCTTCAACCGCGCTTCATTCCCAACATGCTACGGCCCGGAATACATCAGTGAAACTGATGAAACTGGCTAAGAAACGGTGTTTATCGAAGGATTTGTCCACCTATTTCAAGCGGCGTATCAGATTTCAGGGGCGCTGATTTCGCATTCAGAATTGAGCAAGACGGATCCGGAGGGTTCCAGCTCCTTGATCCGCTTCTTGTCGTCCTTCGTCTCGCGCGTGATCCGGGTTGAATAGCCCCTAGTTTGCTAGACGCCTTGCAGTTTCAGTTTCTGCTGCCGTTCGAAGGCGATCGGTGACAGCATGCCGTTCCTAACGTTTTTGCGCTGCGGGTTGTAGAAAAACTCGATGTAATCGAACACGTCGCGGCGCGCTTCTTCGCGGGTTTTGTATTTCCTGCGGCGGATGCGTTCGCGTTTGAGCAGGTTGAAGAAGCTCTCGGCGACAGCGTTGTCCCAGCAGTTCCCGCGGCGGCTCATGCTGGGGACCAGATTGTGCTGTTCGAGGAATTCCTGCCACTCATAGCCGGTGAACTGGGAACCTTGGTCAGAATGCACGTAGACCTTGGTCTTTGGTTTGCGCCGCCAGACGGCCATGAGCAGGGCTTGCAGCGGCAGGTCTGCATAGGTGCGGCCCTGCATCGACCAGCCGATGACCCGGCGGGAAAACCGATCGATCACGACCGCCAAGTACAAGAACCCCTCATGCGTGCGAATATAGGTGATGTCTGTCACCCAGAACTGGTCCGGTGCATCAACATCGAATTCCCGGTTCAGGGTATTGTCGGCCACGACAGCCGGGCTGCCACCATAAGAGCCCGGCTTCTTTTTGTAACCAATCTGGGCCCTTATGCCCGCCAGACGTGCCAAACGCCAAGCCCGGTTGGGGCTGATGTCTTCGCCCATGTCGCACAGATCATCGTGCAGCTTGCGGTAGCCATAGACCTCGCCACTATCATCCCAAGCCTGCTTAAGCAGCACGGTTTGACGCTGATCTTCCAACGCACGGGGGCTCAATGGCTCTCGCAGCCATGCATAAAAGCCACTCGGATGAACCAGCAGCATCCGGCACATCGCCCGGACAGCAAAGAGCAACCGGTTCTCGGCGATGAACGCATACCTCACCCGTTGCCCGGCAGCGGTTTGCCCGCAAACCGCGAGAGGGGGGACTCCCTGGCGAAGTGTGCGGTCGCCTTTTTTAGGATGTCCCCATTCGCCGGGAAAACAGTTCACTGGACTGTTTTCTTGCCCGGCTCAAATCCGTCACCCGCGCCAAATCGCGCTTGAGGCGACGTATCTCATCAGCTTGGGCATCAACCTCCTGGATCACCTTCGCCGGCCGCAAAAACTGCTTCTGCCAAGTGTAGATCGACTTGGTGCTGACCCCCAGCCGCTCGGCCACCTCGCGCACCGGGTAGCTACGATCCTCGACTTGGGCCACTGCATCGCGCTTGAACTCATCTGTGAATTTAGTTCCGGACATCTCGTCCTCCTTGCTTCCAAAATTACCAAGCAAGGCGTCTACAAATCTAGGGGCTATTCAACCCGCGCCGCAAACACTCAGCATTGAACTGGAAAAGCCCCGTGGCTTTCGAACAGTGGGCCGCCTAACAGGAGCACCTGACCGGAACGAAACCGGCGCAGGTCCAG
>JBKBOF010000059.1:14509-16537 GCA_046294955.1 Paracoccaceae bacterium | reverse complement strand
CCGTGCTTACCAGCCCAGAGCTGGGCATGCAGCATATCGCCAGGGCGCTATCAGCAACGGCAAGTAAACCGTGAAAATCTGACGGCCGCCCTCAGCCAACGCCTGCATGGTAGGGCAGGCTTGTGACCCGTATTTCAGCCTCATCACAGCAAACTGCCAATCTGGCCCGCGTTGACCATTTTTCGGCAATCATCTCTTGAATTCATCAGGATAGCCACGCATCGGGCTGCATCATTGCCTTGAACCAAAGCCAATGATAGCGTCATGTAATGTGGTTCGGCGCATCACAGAAATGCGTTGGCAAGCCTTGGTTCTGGCGTGCCCGATACCGACATCAAGACCCTGTCATGGCGCGCCAATCTGTTCGCTGTGACAGCAGACTCGGATGGGCTTCCCGCAAAAGGATCGGCGATGCTGATTGGCGCAGTTGCAGATGATATCACCGGGGCCACAGATCTGTGTCTGATGCTGTCCCGCGCGGGTTTGCACACCGTGCAGATCATCGGTGTACCGGACGAAAATCACCTGCCCAAGGCCGATGCCATCGTGATTGGCTTGAAGTCGCGATCCGTTCCTGCGGCGCAGGCGGTGGAGATGTCCTTGGCTGCCGGTCGCGTTTTGCTGGCAGGTGGGGCAGAACAGCTTTTGTTCAAATACTGTTCCACGTTCGATTCAACCGATGCCGGCAATATCGGGCCAGTGGCCGAGGCGCTGCTGGCCCTGACCGGCAGTGATCTGACTATTGCCTGCCCGTCGTTTCCGGCGGCGGGGCGCACCACCTATCGCGGGCATCTGTTTGTGGGCGACCTCCTTTTGTCTGACAGCCCCCTGAAGGATCATCCGCTGAACCCGATGCACGACGCCAATCTGGTGCGGGTGCTGGGGCGTCAGACCGCGCTGCCGGTCGGACTGGTGACAATCGACACCATCGCGCAAGGCGAACGCGCGGTTCGACAGGCGTTTGCGGAACAACGGGCGGCGGGAAAACGCATCCTGATCGTCGATACGGTGCAAGACGACGACCTGCGCACAATTGGTGCGGCCTGTTCCGATATGCCGCTTGTCACGGGCGGGTCGGGCATTGCCATGGGACTGGCAGCAAACTTTGTGCGCGCAGGTAAGGTTGCCCCGCGCCCGCAGCAAAGCCAGATGGCCGCACCAGAGGGGCGGTCGGTGGTTCTGGCGGGGTCTTGTTCGGTGGCAACCCGTGGGCAGATCGCGGCGGCGCGGGTGGCGGGTCTTCCCACGATGGCCCTTGATCCCGATGCCGTGTTATCCGGCGCACAGTCCGCGTCCGCATTGGCCGATTGGGCCATAGGCCAACCGCAGGACAGCATCCCGGTGATTTTTTCCAGCGCAGATCCGGCCACCCTGGACGACATTCAGACCCGACTGGGGCAGCATGCAGCCGGCGCGCTTGTCGAACGGACACTGGCCGAAGTGGCGCGCCTGCTGCACCTTGCCGGGTTCGCCCGCTATGTGATTGCAGGTGGCGAAACTTCAGGTGCCGTTGTCGCGGCCCTTGGCGTCTGCACGCTGGACATCGGGCCAGAGATCGCGCCGGGTGTGCCGTGGACGCGCAGCATCTCGGGCCCGGATCTGGCCTTAGCGCTGAAGTCTGGCAACTTCGGTGCCGAGAATTTCTTCGTGCAAGCGTGGAACCTGCTGGACACCCAGCCTTCCCCGGTTGCGACGCCCCTATGACCTGGTCTGAAGTATTGGAGAGTGTCTATGGCACAAACACCTGAAAAAGTTGGATTTGTCGGTCTTGGCCTGATGGGGCACGGCATGGCGAAGAATATCGTCGAAAAGGGCTACCCCTTGACGGTGGTGGCACATCGCAAGCGCGAAGCGGTGGATGATCTGGTTGGCAGGGGCGCGGCAGAGGCCGCGTCGCTGGAAGATCTGGCACGGGGATGCAGCGTGATTGTCCTGTGCCTGACCGGATCACCCGAAGTTGCCTCGGTGATCGCGGCGATGAAGCCGGGGCTTGCTAAGGGCTCTGTGGTGGTGGATTGCTCGACCTCG
>JBKBOF010000059.1:0-14411 GCA_046294955.1 Paracoccaceae bacterium | reverse complement strand
ACCCGAAGTTGCCTCGGTGATCGCGGCGATGAAGCCGGGGCTTGCTAAGGGCTCTGTGGTGGTGGATTGCTCGACCTCGGACCCGACGGTAAGCCTGCGCCTAGCGGCAGAACTTGCCGGAATCGGCGTTGATTTCGTCGATGCGCCGCTGTCGCGCACCCCGAAAGAGGCCTGGGCCGGCACGCTGGATTGCATGGTCGGCGCCAGTGACGCCGCCTTTGATCGGGTCCAGCCGATCCTTGCCACATGGGCCGCAAAGATCGTGCATATCGGCGCGGTGGGGGATGGGCACAAGATGAAGTTACTGAACAACTTTCTGTCGCTCGGCTATGCCGCGCTTTACGCCGAGGCACTGGCCCTATCGCGCAAGGTTGGTATCCCGGTGGCTGAATTTGACAAGGTTATTCGTGGCGGGCGGATGGATTGCGGGTTCTACCAGACCTTCATGGGCTATGCACTGGAAGGCAACCGCGAAGCGCACAGGTTCACTCTTGGCAATGCCTACAAGGACATGCGCTATGTCGAATCGATGGCCAATGCGGCCACGGTGGCCACGCCAATGGCCAGTGCGGTGAAGAATTCCTTTGCGCAGGCGATGGCGACGGGTGGGGACGGACCCGACGACTATGTGCCGCACCTGTCGGATTTCATTGCCCGCGCCAACGGGCTATAGCAGCCGGCGCCCCGCCAGATTACGCATCAAGGCGGCCAAACCGAACTGCCATTCGGGCGCTTCGGTTGACAGCCGCACCGTGTTGGTCAGGTGCCCCAGTTCCGGCGCCGAAATTGTCACGACATCGCCAAGGTGGTGGGTAAACCCCTGCCCCGGACCATCGCGATCCTGAACCGGCGAAAACATCGTCCCGCAATAAAGCATGAAGCCATCGGGGTATTGGTGATGCCGCCCGCAGGTCTGTGCCACCAGATCGGCCGGATCCCGGCTGATCTGACGCATGGAGGACGCGCCTTGCAACACAAAGCCGTCGTCGCCAGTCACGGTCAGCGACAGATCAAGCCCGCGCACCGTATCCAGTGTGAACGCGTCGTCAAACAGCCGGATGAAGGGCCCGATACTGGCAGCCGCGTTGTTGTCCTTTGCCTTGCCCAGCAACAGCGCCGAGCGGCCTTCGACGTCCCGCAGATTGACATCATTGCCCAAGGTGGCACCCACGATCCGGCCGCTGGAATTGACCACCAGAACCACCTCGGGTTCGGGGTTGTTCCATTTGCTGATCGGGTGCAGCCCGACCGAAGCGCCATAGCCCACCGCCGACATGGGTTGCGCCTTGGTGAACACTTCGGCGTCGGGTCCGATACCAACTTCCAGATACTGGCTCCAAAGACCTTCGGCTTGCAGCAGCGCCTTTACCTCGGCGGCCTTGGCCGATCCGGGGACCAGATCACGCAAGCTGTCGCCGATCACCCCGGCCACTCGGGTGCGGATTTCGGCGGCCAAAGCGGGGTTTCCGGCGGCGCGTTCTTCAATCACCCGTTCTACCATTGATCGCGCGAATGTAACCCCACAAGCCTTGATCGCCTGCAAATCGCACGGCGCGAGCATGCGGTTGGTTTCAGCGTCTGGCTCGACGGAGGCGTCGGCAATGGCTGCCAGCGGGCCAAGATCCTCGCCCGGAAGGTCGGTCATGAATTCCGAAATACCCGGGCGTTCCAGCAGGTCGCGCATCGTCGGTGCGGTCTTGCTGGTGATGTCGAACACATGCCCGTCCCGAACCGTGACCAAGCTGGGGCCAATCCCGGCGCGCCAGACACGGCCCAACCAAACGCCGTAGGGAAGCGAAAATCCGGTCATTCTGTCAGCCATGTCTTGAAGGGATCTGCATAGTCCGGGTGCCAGCGCGACAAGGGCGGGCGGTTTTCGGCAATATCCCCAGCCGCCCAAAGGATGCGCTTTTCATCGGTGCGGCGGTCCACCTCGTTGTCGGGACACAGGATGTAAAAATCGCCCCGGTCGACCGAAGCGAACAGGAAATCAACGGTCTGCTGCGGTGTCCATGCGCCCGCCGGTTTTTCGGTGCGGCCCTGCGCGGTCAGCGGGGTGAAAACAAAACCGGGAATGAACAGCCGGGCGTCAACGCGACATCCCGCTGTGCTGCGCAAATGATGTTGCAACGCTTCAGTGAACACTTTCACCCCGGCCTTCGAGACATTGTAGGCCGGATCGCCGGGGGGTGTGGTGATGCTCTGCTTTGACCCGGTGTTGATGATCAGCCCCGCCGCCCCGCCCGCCATCATCCGGGGGGCAAAGATCTGCGACCCGCGAATGACGCCCATCATATTGACAGCGATGATGCGGTCCCAGTTGCTTTCGGCGTCAAAGATCCCCGATCCGGGTTGCATGCCGGCGTTGTTCATCAAGACATGCACGGCACCAAACCTGTCAAAGCTGTGATCGGCCAATGCGCGCAGCGCCGCGGGATCGCCGACATCGGTTTCAAGGCACACAACATCAGCCTCATGCACGCCCCGACCAAGGACTTGCGCACGCGCCCTTGCCAGACGCTCTGCCCCAAGATCGGCAAGACACAGCCGCAATCCTTGGCCTGCAAGGTATTCTGCCGCCGCCAACCCAATCCCAGACGCTCCCCCCGTGATCACAGCCACATTGCCTTTTGCCAGTGCGGGATGCATCGACAGTCCTCCTGTTGCCCCATGCCCAGAAGGTCGGCGCCATGCGGTGTTGTCAAGCACGGCATTTGGCAAATTTCCTGCGGGACGTCCCCGGATCAGCCCTTGTCCTTTCAGTACTGCAACAGGCAGCGTTCCCCATTCAAACGGGGTGATCGTCGTGTCGGCCGGAAATTTCCGTTTTCTCCCGAAACAGTGCGCAGGGATCAGTTTGTCAGAGCCCGCCGTCCGGGCCGCTCTGCCGGACCAAGGTCTGTCAAGGGTCGCGCTGATGCTGGCAGTTCTGGCTTCATATCGCCCCACAGGTCGGGCATCGCCGTTCAGCGTACGCCCTAGGGTCGCTGTGCGCCGGTGGTGGTCAAATAGACCGCATACAACGACGCTGTGGCGGTTATGAACAGCCGGTTGCGGCGTGGGCCGCCAAAAGTCAGGTTGGCCACACATTCCGGCACCAGAATTTTTCCCAACCGCCGGCCATCCGGGGCAAAGCAATGCACTCCGTCGGCGGCACTTGACCACAGGTTGCCGGCCGTATCGGTGCGGATGCCATCTGGAATGCCTGCATCAATCAGCGCAAACACGCGGTCGCAGGACAACCTGCCCTGATCGACGTCGAACGCGCGGATGTGTCGGGGCCGCGTCACATCATGGCTGGCCCCGGAGTCCGCGATGTAAAGGATGCGCTCGTCCGGCGAAAAGGCAAGGCCGTTGGGCTGGCAGAAATCGTCGGCCACAAGGCTGATGTCGCCAGTCGTGCCATCGATACGATAGACACCCCTGACCGGTTGTTCCGGATCGGCCCGATAGCCTTCGTAGTCGGACAGGATCCCATAGGTCGGATCGGTGAACCAGATGCTTCCATCCGACTGCACCACCACATCGTTGGGGGAATTCAGGCGCTTTCCCCGATAGCTTTCGGCCAGAACCGTGAGACTGCCATCAACCTCGGTGCGGATCACCCGACGCCCGCCATGTTCGCAGGTGATCAGACGCCCCTGACGGTCACGCGTTTGACCGTTGGAAAACTGCGACGGCTGGCGGAAAGGCGTTGTCACGCCTCCCCCGGTGGCATCGGCGGTCCAGCGCAGGATGCGCTGGTTGGGAATATCGCTGAACAACAGGCATTGCAGATCATCAAACCAGACCGGACCTTCTGCCCAGCGGCAACCGGTATAAAGCCGGTCCAATGCCGCTGATCCAACGATCAGTTGTGTGAAATCCGGCTCATCAATCTGATACAGCTGGGCTGTCATGGGATTACCTTTTGCTAACGCGCGCCGGCTTTACGGCCACTGGCCAGCAGGATCACGGTGATGATGATGACGCCGGTCATGATCAAGCGCACCCCGGCCCCAAGCCCGTACGTGTTCAGCATGGAGACGACCAGAAACATGAACAGCGATGCACCCCAGATGCCGGGCACATTGCTGTCACCGCCTGCCACGGCAGTGCCGCCGATCACCACCACGGCAATCGACATCAACAGGTATTCCGTGCCCATGTTCAACGCGGCCCCGCCCGAGAAGCAGGCAAGCAGAAAGCCGCAGATGGCCGCCAGACTGGCACAGAGCAGATAGGTGGCCAGACGGGTGCCGTCGACCGCGATGCCCGCCATCCGGGCGGCGGGCAGACTTTGGCCGATGGCCGCGATCCAACGGCCATAAACCGTCCGGTGCAACAGTACCCACGCGACGATGGAAATGGCCAGTGCGATCAGCGCCATGTTGGGCACGCCGAAGCTGGTAGATGTGGTGAAATCGGCCATGGCCTGCGGCGGCTTGATCCGCAAGCCCCGGTTTGTCCAGATTGCCGCAGATTGCACGATGAAACTCATCGACAGGGTGGCGATGATCGGCGGGATCCGCAGCGCCTTGATCAAGGCATAGTTCAGCACGCCAACGCAGGCTCCAATCACAACAGCGATGGCAAGGCCGTGCAGGATCAGGGTGTTCTGACCGTCCATATATTTCAGGGCCACGGTTCCAGACAGTGTCATCGTGGCCGGAACAGACAGGTCGATATTGCCGGGGCCAAGGGTGATGACAAACATCTGGCCGATGCCGACCAGTACGGAAAACGCGGCGAATGTCAGGGCAGCTTGCGACAATCCGATGGTCGAGGCACCGCCCGTGACCCCGATGGTGGCAAGCCAGACCGACAGGGCGGCCACAAATGACCAGATCCACGGTTTTGCAAACAGGGCCTTCATGCGGCACCGCCCTTGCTGTCCAGCCGGTTCAGCAACAGGCGCAGCGCAAGCACGATGATCAGAATTGCACCTTGCGCCCCGATCTGCCAATCCGGCGAAATGCGCAGAAACGACAGGAACGACCCTGCCAGTGTCAGGGTCAGCGCGCCGATCACCGCGCCGATGGGCGAAATACGCCCTCCCGTGAACTCGCCTCCGCCAAGGATGACACCCGCAATCGACAGCAAGGTGTAGCGCAAGGCGATATTGGCGTCAGCACTTGTGGTCAGCCCGACAAGGCAGATCCCGGCCGCAACCGCAAAGCAGGCTGCCAGGGCGTAGGCCGAGCCGCGGGCCGCAATGATCGACCACCCTGCGCGCTGCACCGATCGTTGGTTGCCGCCAATCCCACGGATCAGCACGCCCAAGGATGATCGCATGATCAACAGATGCGCGAACACGGCCAGCAATAAACTGGCAATGATGGCCATTGGCACAAGCGGAGGCTTCGAGATCATCACCGCCCGCGCCCATTGCGGGGCCGTGCCCCCCGGCGTGGGCAGGATCAACACAGCCAGACCGGCCCAGACAAAGCTCATCCCCAGTGTCACCACAATGGCGGGAAGATCGCGCAGGTATATGATGACGCCAATCGCCGCGTAGGTCGCAATGGCCCCCAACAGGATCGCAATCCCGACAAGGGGTGCGTCGTGCAGATATGTTGCGGCAACACAGGCGACAAAACTGACAAAGGTGCCCATCGACAGGTCAAGGTCGTTGACCGCCATGATCAGCATCTGTGCAATCGTTGCCAACGCAATCGGCACCGCAAGATTGAACAGCAAATTCAGGCCGTTGTAGCTCATGGCGCGCGGTTGCAGATAGAAAATGCCTGCCAGAAGCACCAGCAAAGAGGCCACCGGAACCACAAGCCGCAGCGTTTCTGCCGAAACCTTCATGCTGCCGCCCCTTCGAACGACGCGCGCAGAATTGCATGTTCGCTGATCGCATCCCCGGTCAATTCGTCCACGATAGTGCCGTTGCGAAACACATAGACCCGATCACACAACTGCATTTCCTCCATCTCGGTGGAATACCACACGAAGGTGCGGCCTGCGTCAGCCTCGGCGCGGATCATGCCGTAAACCTCAGTCTTGGTGCCGACATCGACACCGCGCATCGGGTCGTCCATCAAGACGACCGGCGCGCAGGTTGACAGCGCGCGGGCAAACAACACCTTTTGCTGGTTTCCCCCCGACAGGGACAGGATCGGGTTGGTCATGTCCGGCGTGCGGATGTCGATCCGGGCTTTCCACTCTGCAGCGCGGGCCGCCTCGGCGCGGTCCCTGACAAAGCCACGGCGCGACAGGTCACTCAGCGCGCCGACAGTCATGTTTTTCAGAATGCTCCACAGCTCGAAAATGCCATTTTCGCGACGATCGCCTGCAACAAAGGTCACCGCAGGGTTGCGGCGAGGCCACCATTGCGGGCTGTGATGGTCAAACAGTGCAAGCAGCATGCGGGTTTGCCCATGACCACCCAGTCCGGCCAGACCGACAATTTCGCCCTTGCAGGCGCGAAAGGATTTGCCCTTGGGCAGCGACATTTCAAGCACAGGCTGGCTTGCGGCTACAGTGCGGCGCACGGCGGCCTGATGGGTGGCGGTGCTGCCCATCGCCTCGACGAGACTGGCATGGTCAAAACCGCCTGCACCACGTTCGGCGACGATCTTGCCGTCCTTCATCACCACAATACGGCTGGCGGTTTCAAGGATCTCGTTCAGCATATGGGATATCAGGATCACCGCACCGCCCTGTTTTACAAAACGGTGGACATGGGCCAGCAACTGTGCGGCAAGCCCTGCATCCAGCGACGACGTCGGCTCGTCAAGGATCACCAGTCGCGGCGGCTGGCCCGCATCGGAAAACGCCATGGCGATTTCGACCATCTGACGCTGTGCAATCGAGAGCGCACCAACCGTGCCGCCCACGTCGATTCCGTGGCCGGGAAAGACAGTATCGAGACTTCTGGCGATGATGGTGCCTGCCCGCGCGCGCCAGCCAAAGCCGCCCAGACTGCGGTGCGTGATACGGGTATTTTCCACGATGCTCAGGTTCGGGCACAGCGACAGTTCCTGAAACACACAGCGCACGCCACGACTGTGTGCAACGCCGATACCGTAGGGGGCAAGCCGGGTGCCGTCGCTGAAGATTTCGCCTTGCTGCGGGGTCAGGCCACCATTGATCACCGAGACAATGGTGGATTTTCCGGCTCCGTTGTGGCCGACAAGCCCGATACACTCCCCCGGCAAGATCGACAGCGACACCCCGTCCAGCGCCCGCACCTCGCCGAAACGCACAGCGGCGTTGGCGACTTCAAGCACGGCAGGCAACGGCAGAGCCATATCAACGGTCCGTCAAAAGCGATAAAAGACCTGCCCCAAGAGGGACAAGGGACAGGTCGCGATGCCAGCGTCGCACAGTGCGCTGGCGGCAACAGGCTTACTTGGCCCCGTTGATCACGGCGATAGCGTCGGCCTGAGAATACTCGACGTTGGCCACACCGCCCGCTTGGGTATTGGCGAGGTTGGTCTCAAGATTGTCCTGATCGATGCGCAGGAACGGCACGGTCAGATCTTTTGGCACGTCCTTGCCGTCAAGGATCTGCTGGGCAACCCAGAAGGCCAGCGTCGAGACTCCGGGGGCAATCGACACCGACATGGTGGTGTAGCCGTTGGCGTCCTTTTGCTCTTTCCACCATTTCAGCTCGTCCTCACGGTTGCCCATGACGATGGTGGGCATCTTGCGGTCGGTGGCAGCGATGGCCTGCGCCGCCCCATAGCCGTCCCCACCTTGGGTCACGACGCCAACGATTTCGGGCAGCGACGGCAAAATACCGGCCACAGCCTTTTGCGCCACGTCCTGCGCCCAGTCCCCGTGCACAGATCCCGCGATCTTGAACTGCGGGAATTGCGCCACGCCCTCATGGATGCCGGCCGAGATTTCGTCATCGACAAACACGCCCGCCAGACCACGAATTTCCAGCAGATTTCCCCCATCAGGCATCACGCCGGCAAGGTATTCCACCTGACTGCGGCCCATTTCCTTGAAGTTTACCGCAATACGCCATGCGCAAGGTTCGGTCACGATGCCGTCAAACGACACGACCGTAAGTCCTGCATCACACGCCTCTTTCACCGCACCGTTCAGGGCTGTCGGCGATGCTGCGTTGATGACAATCGCATCATAGCCTTGCAGAATCATGTTCTGGATCTGCGCGGCCTGTTCGGTCGCCTGATTTTCGGCGGTGGTGAAGGCGTCGGCGGCGGCAACAGTGCCATCAGCTACAGCCGGGCCGGTGATCTTTTCCCAACTGGTCAGCATAGCCTGACGCCACGAGTTGCCCGCATAGTTGTTGGAAAGTGCGATCTTTTTAGCAGAGGTATCTGCCATCACAGGCATCGCCACGGCAAGGACCGCGGCCGAGGCCAGCAACATCGTTCTGATATTCATGTCTCTCTCCCTAGGTGTGCTGCACGCGTGGCAGCCTTTGCAGCCACCCCTCCCGGGCGGCCGAACTCTGCTTGTCTTCGGACTGAGGTTCCTCCACTCAGCCAAATCAGGATGTGTGAGAAGGCCCCGCGTGTATAGGGCTTTTCAGGCAGCGCATTTGCGGGATTTCCCCAATACCGTGCGGGTTCCCGCAGCTGCTTTGCGCAGGATGCTGTAGGTCTGGGCTGGCTTGTCTGCCATGCTCAAGCCGCGGCGCCAATCGCCTTGTCAGAGGATCGCAAAATGGTTGAAACGTCTCCGACGGACCTGTTGGACCATCTGTTCAGCATCTCGCGCCTGCTGGCGGGGCAGCTTGATTTCCGGTCCGCCATTCAGGCGGTGTCGACCGAGATCGCCCAGATCCTGCCACATGATCATCTGGATGTCTGCATCCTGCGGCAGGACGGTCAATTTCACACCGCCTATGAAAGCGGTATCGAAACCGACTGGGGCAAGCAACCGCATGCGCCCATCGCAAACAGCCCGATCCGGGCGCTGCTACAGGGCGAGGTCGATCATATCCTGACCCAAAACGCCTGTACCGACCCGCGCTTTCAGTTTGCCGGAGGGTTTTACCAACCGATCCACGACCACGGCCTGCGCGCGCGCATTCATGTGCCGATGATGGTGCGCGGCGAGGTGATCGGGGCGTTCAGCGCCTCATTGCAGCGCGCCGGGGCCTACGGGCGCGAAGACGTGCGCCACGCCCGCTATGTGGCCGATCTGCTGTCGCCCTATTTCTTCGCCCTTCGCGCCGCCGAACAGGCCCAGCGGTCGGCCATCATCGAGGCAGAAGCGCGGGCGCGCGAGGAAGGTTTGCGGTTGGGCGCACTGAAGTTGACCGAGGCGCTGGAAAGCGAACGGCAGCACATCGGCATGGACTTGCACGATCAGACCCTGGCCGATCTGACCCGGCTGACCCGGCACCTTGAGAAATTGCCCCAGGACGGCCCAGCCTCGGCCGAGGCGCTGGAGCCGATCACCCGTGGCCTGCACCGGTGCATGCAGGATTTGCGCCATATCATCGAACAGGCCAAGCCCTCGCTGTTGCAACTGTTCGGTTTTGCCCATGCGGTCGAACATCATCTGGACCGGGCGATCCGCGACTCGGGCCACACCATCGACTGGACGTTGAACGACACCTCGGACGGGGCGTTTGACGCGCTGCACCCCACAGTCAGCATCGCATTGTTCCGCATTGCGCAAGAGGCGATCAACAACGCGGTCAGCCATGCCGAAGCCGGGCACATTTCGGTGCAGATGTCGGCAACACCGGGACAGATTCTGATGGCCGTCAGCGATGATGGCCGCGGCATCGCCAAAAAGCGCGCCCGAATCGGCAGCGGCATCGACAACATGAAAACGCGGGCACGGCTGATTTCGGCACGCTGCACTTTGGCGGCGGGGATGAATGGTGCCGGAACCAGCGTCGGAATCGTATTACCTCGAATCGTGGCGCAGGTGGCGGAATGAAGGGAACGGCGATGGATGTGTTGATTGTCGAAGACGACCCGTTGCACCGGTCGTTTCTGCGCGAGCAGGTCAGCGCGGCCCTGCCGGAATGCCGCACCATCCATGAGGCTGAAAACGGGCAGCAGGCCGAAACGCTGGCACGCATGCATCGCGCAGCCCATGTCGTGATGGATTTGCAGATGAACGCGCGCAACGGGATCGAGGCCGCCCGCACAATCTGGCGCGAACGCCCCGACACCCGCATCCTGTTCTGGTCGAACTATGCCGACGAAGCCTATGTGCGCGGGGTCAGCCGCATTGTTCCAAATGGCGCATCTTACGGCTATGTGCTGAAATCCACCTCGGAAGAACGTCTGAAACTGGCACTCCGCAGCATTTTCATCGAAAATCAATGCGTGATCGACAACGAGGTGCGCGGTATGCAGCAGCGCAGCTTTGCCCAGACATCGGGGTTCAGCGATTCCGAATATGAGATTCTGATGGATATCGCCTTGGGCATGACCGACCGCGCCATTTCCGACCGCAGGCATCTGTCGCTGCGCTCGGTGCAGAACCGGTTGCAGCAGATCTACAGCAAACTGGAAGTGCATCAATCCAGCGACTCCTCGCGCGAGGACGGTGCGTTCAACCTCCGCGCCAGAGCGGTGACGGTGGCAATGCTGCGCAAGCTGTTGAACTACGGTGCCTTGGAGAAGGCCGAGGCGGAATTGCAGATCTGGCTTCGCGGTCGCTGAGTGTGGGCGGGGGCCATCCTTGGCCGTCGCGAAAACGGATCTGACAGCGCCCGCGCCTGACAGACTGCGGGCTTCTGGCGCGCGCGCCGGACCAGACGGCCGTAGCCCTGTTTTGCAAAAAACCGGGCGATCGGCCCCTCGCCTGTGGCGCGAACGACGCTATGTGTCCCTTATGGAAAAAGATATGCGCGTTCTTTACAACCAGACCTGTCCGATCTGCCGGACCGAGATTTCGGCCTATCAGCGCCGCGCCCTGCGCGACGGGCTGCCAATCCGGTTTGACACGTTGGACAGCGCCGCAGATTGGGGTTTGAGCCCGGATCAGGCGGCACGGCGGTTGCATGTCTGGCATCAGGGCCAGATCCTGTCGGGATTGGCCGCATTCCGGGTGCTTTGGATGCAGTTGCCGCACCTGCGGTGGTTGGCGTGGCTAACCGGGCTGCCGGGGGCGCACTGGATAGCGGACCAGACCTATGAACGGGTGTTGGCACCGATCCTGTATCGCGCGCATTTGCGCCGGAGTGCAGCCTAGGCCAAAAGGATCATTGCCCATGCAAGGCGGCCCGAAGGCCCGGTAGGCGCCAGACGCCCTGCCGCGACCTGCCCGCCGTCACGCAAGCGGTTGTCCCTTGCGAAGTGCTTCCAGAAAGGCGCGGACGCAGGTGACCACATGGGCAAAGCGGTCGCCCCCCAGATGCACCCCGCCATACCAGCGCGTCACGACGACAACACAATCGGTCAATCCTTCGCGGTCAAGCATCTTCAGGATGATGGCCCCTGCCCCGGTTTCCCCATCGTCATTCTTCACAGGACCGTCCCCAGTCAGGATGGCGGCCCATGAATTGTGTGTGGCTTTGGCAAATTTCTTGTCGCGTTTCAGGTCACGCAAATAGGCGTCAATGTCCGTGCGTGCGCTGACCGGGCCACCCGACACCGTGTAGCGCGATCCCCGATCACTGACGACGCCATCCAATCTGATCATCCTGCCCCCACACCCAAGCCTGAAACCGTGGCGGGCGGCGGGAAAAACGTCAATGGCGCAACGACAGCACCTCAAGGGCCGTCTTGTTCGGACAGAAGACCGGCGGGCAAGGGCTGCCCATGGTGGTGGCCAACCACGCGGTGCAAGCCGATTTCTGGTTGCAAGCCTCGCATCTGTCCACCAACTGCCCAAGCTCCCGACGGCTGAGCCACCCCTCCACCACGGCAGATGGCAGATTGACACCCAGCACCCGGGCCATGCCGCGCGTCAAGCCCCACGCCAGAGGCGTTTCCGAAAATCCAATCATAGCTACACCTTTCTGTCCGCGCCTGCCCCAGAGTGTGCCTCTGCGCGCGGGCCTGCCTTGATACAGATCAAGGGGCTGCACGCTGGACTTCCGCAAGTGATGCATGCACCACGTCCAGTCGGGCAAGGTCGTCGGCATAGAGACCGCTGCTGCGTGCTTCTGCCATCGCCCTTTCCGACAGTCGTCGGGCCGGCGCGGCAAACAGACCAGGTTTCAGCTGGGCCAGCGCGAGAACCAGCTTTTGCAGCCGCATCTGCACCGAAAACACCCCGGCCCCATCGCGCGCTATGGCAGCGAAGGCATCTTCCAGCAGATCCAGCATCGCAAGCCCCGGCACGGCAACCAAGGGATACTCGGCTACCGCATCTTCATCCCACGCAGTCCAGTTTTCAAGGATGCGGTATTGCCGCCCCAGCACATCCACCGCAGTGCCGGGGTCGTTCACGGCGGGCGACAAGGCCCGCTCGGCGATTTCCGACAACACAAGAAGGCCAAAGCGCGGATCCTGATCATAGGTGCGATTGTTGGCGATGGAAAAGGCACGTCGGATTTGACCCAATTCGTCCTTGGCGACCTTCGGATCCTTGTCCGGCGCGAAGTCGGGAGACACCGCCGCCAGCGGGCTGCCGCGTCGCACAAAGGCACCCGGCAAGACTTTGATCAGGACTTTCGGACCCGATCCGTCCATGGCCCTTGCGCTGGCCAATTCTTGCAAGGCAGGCATGTCGATGTGGCACAGATACCCCGTGGTTTCGGACATCACCAAAGTCCAGCCGGACGTCTCAGGCCCGGCGGGTACACCACCCAGATAGGGCTT
Organism: Paracoccaceae bacterium; assembly: GCA_046294955.1. GTDB lineage: Bacteria > Pseudomonadota > Alphaproteobacteria > Rhodobacterales > Rhodobacteraceae > Pseudotabrizicola. The sequence continues at coordinate 1,713 of JBKBOF010000059.1, read as the reverse complement.
TGCCACCCGCTCCTGCATCGCGGCCGAGGCCACGGCCTCGACCCGTTCGATCGTATCGTCCAAGCGGCCGAAGTTCGAAAGATGGGTGATCCACCGCACCAGTGCCACAACGATGGCAAGCGTCACAACCAGTGTGACGAAGAACAGGACCACGCGGGCGCCTGCATCAAAGGTGCCGCTGCGGATGCCGATCAGGCCCGACAGGGAAAATAGAAAAGACCCCAGAAAGGTAGCCAGCACCATCTGCGAGGTGCTGTCTTCTTTCAGCAACGCAACCGCGCGCGGGGTTCCGGAACCGGCCGCCACGCCAAAAGCCGCAACCATGATCGACACCGAAAAGGTCGTTACCGCCAGCATGGACGAGGCGAGAATAGTGAGGATGCTGCCAATTGCCTCTCCCGCCTCGATCCGCGCCAGCCAATCGGGCAAAACGCGCGAGATCAGCGGCGCGACCGCCACAACGGCCACGCTGGCCACCGCAAAGACCGAGATGCGGACCCACAGCTTGCGCAGGGTCTGGCGCGCCAGAAAGACGAAACGCGTTACTGCCATTGACGGCCCCTTTGCCCTGTTCAAACCGGTACCAGATCAGAGACGGCTGCGAGGGACAAGCCAGTCTGTGGTCAGCGCAACCGGTCAACCACACGGCGCACGGTTTCCCTGCGTTGCGCGTTGGGGGGATGCGTGCCAAGGAACTGATCGCCAGGATCGGGCAGGCGGTCAAAAAACGCGGCCCCGCGTTCCGGATCAAAGCCGGCTCGCAAGGCGATCTCTGCGCCCAAGGCATCTGCTTCCAGTTCGAAATTGCGGGCATAGGTGCGCGCGCCCATCGCAGCCCCCATTTCCTGCGCGGCGCGCACCGCTTCGGGCGGCGCCCCGGTGGCTTGTGCCAGAACCCCAGCCAGTACCGCGCCCGTAACGGCCGTGCGTTGCGTTTGCGGGATGTGGCCCGCGATATGGTGGGCGGCCTCGTGCCCGATGACAAAGGCGATCTCATCGGCATTGCGCGCGTCGGCAATCAGCGCCAGCGTGAATCCCACCAGCGGACGTCCCGACCTGTCCAGCGTCTGATACGCGTTCGGCGGCTGATTGGGCCGGTCATCGACCAATATCAGGAAGTCGCAGTTGTTCCGGGGGGTGCGCTCGCGGCACATGGCTTCGGCCACGGGTTCAATGCGGGCCACCACCGACACAAAGTTGCGTGCTGCCTGTTCAGACGTCAGGCGCCCCTCGGGCATGGGCGTGCTGACCACCGGCAAAGGGGCAGGCAACGGCACAGTTCCCGGCGACGGGTAGGCCACAGGCTGACAGGCCGCGAGAAGACCTGTCGCCGCCAGCGTCACAATCAAGCGCATAAATTGCATCTGCTGCCCCGTTCTCTTTTTTGCTTTTTCGCCCAAGTTGGCGATCCGGGCCAGACCCAAAACACGCGCTCACGCCAAGTTGCACGCAAAGTCCACGCAGGATTGCGCTAATGCCCCTGGCAGGACTACACTCTGCCGATGTTTACCATCGAACACGAATTCGACTCGACCGTGATCACCCTGATCGACGAAGGGGGTGAGGCTTTGGAGGAGGATGTTACCATCCTTGCCTTCGAAGAGTGTGTTGTTCTGGAACAGGAAGACCCACTGTCCGGCGATATCGTGCGGATCAGTTTGTCGATGGCTCAACTTGCCGATCTTGCCGCAGCACTTGATCTGCCCGAAGGCA